>JAAZBA010000158.1 GCA_012514045.1 Clostridiales bacterium
AAAATCAGGGAGAACCTTTATAAGATTTTTATTTCAATAAGAGTTCAATAAAATACTACATCTTGCGTGAGTCTGTAAATAGTTTTGTGCTAATGCCTACTGAAGGAATGACTTAACTCTGTCAGGGAAAAAGACGCTGATCTGCAAGAGGATTTGACCCCAGTTATGTATGCGGCCTGTCCAGCGGAGCATAACGTCCTGCGTGACGAGATAGAGCATTTTCAAGAGGGATTCATCGTTTGGAAAAACGGCTTTTCCCTTAGTAACCTTGCGAAGCTGGCGATGGTAGCTTTCGATCATATTGGTCGTATAAATGAGCTTGCGGATTTCCGGAGGATATTTGAAAAACGTGGCGATTTCACCCCAGTTGCGCCGCCAGGACTGCACAACAAGCGGATATTTGGTACCCCATATTTTCTCGAAATCGTCTAGTGCTGCTAGGGCGGCGTCCTCCGTCGGAGCCGTATAGACAGGCTTCAGATTCGCCAGAAGCTTCTTTGTGTCTTTGTAGGAGACATAGCGGATGGAATTACGGATTTGATGAACAACGCACTTTTGGATTTCTGTCCTCGGGAAGCAAGCCGTAATGGCCTCGGAAAAACCATTCAGATTATCGACGCTGCAAATGAGGATATCCTCAACGCCTCGATTCTTCAGTTCGTTGAGGACGGTCAGCCAGAACTTCGACGTCTCGTGCTCACCGACCCACATGCCGAGAACGTCTTTGTTCCCGTCAAAATCAATACCGATGACCATGTAGACGGCCTTGTTGACGATATGACCTTCCTGCTTCACTTTGTAGTGTATAGCGTCCAGAAAAACCACGGCATAAGCCTTCTGCAAAGGCCTTGACTGCCAGTCTCGGATTAACGGCATTATCCGGTTCGTCACGTTTGAAATGAGCGTGGGTGAGACCTCGATACCATATAGCTGATTTAAATGAGCCTGTATATCACGAACAGTTACACCCTTGGCGTATAGCGCCAAGATCTGTTCTTCGATGCCGGCGACATCCTTCTGATGCTTCTTGACGACGGTCGGCTCAAAATCACCCTCCCGATCTCGCGGCACTTCTATGTCCAGTTCTCCATATTGAGAACGGACGCTTTTCTTGGTGTGACCGTTTCGGCGATTGTTTCCGCCTTCCGGACTGCTCCCATTCTTCGGATAGCCCAGTTCGGTGTCAAGCTCAGCCTCCAGCATCTCCTGCAGCGTTTCGGCAAACATCTCCTTGAGCATGTTCTGTACGTCATCTGCTGTGACCAGATGCTTTTCTTTGATGAGCTCCCGTAATTGGTCTTTGCTTAAAAGTCCCATTTCTATCACCTTTCCTTAGTTTATCAAACATACTTTGGAAAGGCAAAAGCACAAATTATTTTACACTACCTTCCCGCGCAGGCGAGAATCAATACGCCCCATAATGTCGCTCTCCAAGAAATGTCATTCCGAGACAGTAATGCTTACACGTTTATTAGCAGACCGTTATCTTCACGCCACTTTACATATTCCTTAACATCGGATTCAACCAATTTCCAACATACTGCAATTACAGCCGCATCATCAATATAACCTAAAACCGGTATACTATC
This sequence comes from Clostridiales bacterium, assembly GCA_012514045.1. Classification (GTDB taxonomy): domain Bacteria; phylum Bacillota; class Clostridia; order Oscillospirales; family QAMX01; genus JAAZBA01. Next base: position 1,590 of record JAAZBA010000158.1, read on the forward strand.
AGGAACTACATCAAGCGGAGATACAAAGTAAAGTAAAGCACTGGTAATAGCAATAATAGTATGATTTATGTCACTCTAAAATTTATTTATTTGTGAGTAAAGATGCTATTTTGCTTCGCTTGATAGTCGTTTTCAATAATGTTGCATATATCGTCTACTAAGTCAAACAATCTGCTTAAACTGTCTCTTATATCACCTTTGTCAGCAAGATACACTGTATGCCACCAAAAAGGCCACATTCCGGCTGAACCACCACCTTCAACAGAAATTAATATAAGCTAAGCGCAGCTCATTACACAGAAGTTCAGTACAGTTTCTATATTAGAGATAAATTTGCGATTATTTCAGCATATTTTCTTATTTCTTCTGGTAACTTAAAGTAATTCAGCGTAGAATGGTAATGATGTGTTTCGCCCTTATCATTTTCGAGTTGAAACACACCAATAAGTGTACCTATAGCCTGCTCAGAAAAGAAGCCTTTTAAACTGTATGTTAACTTATTGTATTCTTTAATTTTTTCCTTTGCGTCATCAGTGAAATCTAGTTTACTAATGCTCTCATCTCTTATAATTTCGCGATTTTCGATTTGTTGTTGAA
>JAAZBA010000308.1 GCA_012514045.1 Clostridiales bacterium
TCACCGTCGGAGGCTATGTACACAACGTCCTTATAATCAAGCACCTGATCCGGCTGAGGGGTGGACACTATGGGCTTGCCTGTGGCAAGATATTCATAGAACTTCAGCGGACTTACGTCCTTTGATAATCTGCCTGAACGAAATGGGTTTATGCATACATTGAAGCGGGCAAGATAAGCGGGCAACTCCGCGGGCTGCTTAAGTCCGCAGAAGCGCACATTGGGAAGCTCTCTGAGCTTTCCCAGGTTTACGTTGGGAGGCTCCTTGCCCACAAACACTATTTTATACTCCGGCCGCTCGATTGCCACTTTCTCTATCACGTCATAATCGATGCAGTCCTGCAATGTGCCGATGAAGCCTATTACGGATCCGTCAAGATCTCTGATATCCTCCGGTACCGCCAGATCCACTCTTCTTGACTCGCTGAAAAGCTCATAGTTTGCGCCGTTGGGAATAAGGTAGGTCTTCTCGTTGTACTCCTTGAGTGTATCGTACAGTCCTGAGGCTGTGGCAAACACCGTGTCGCACGCTTTCGCAAGATCCTGCTCCATTTTATCCACAACCTCCGGGGTTATCTGCCCCTTGTAGCCTGAGTGACGGTCCACACAGTCGTACACAAGAGCGCTGTGTGGCATATGGGACACAAGGTCGCAGCTTGTAGGGGAATAAGTCCAGAGCACAGCATTGTCAAAGCCGTGCTGAGCTGCCTTTTTCTTCACGAAAGAGGCGATAAGGAGCTGATTTATCCTGTTAATAATCCTGAAACGATTGAAAAAGGGCAGTACCGGCGGCAGAGAATAGACCGTTATGTTCTTTGCCGGCTTGTCGGGCTTTTTTCTGTATTCCGAAAGTTTTGAGCGGATGGTAGGGTCTTTAAGCGGTCCGATTATTGATATGGGCGGGTCGAAATATAGGATTTCCGAATCCCTCAGCCTTGTCATAACCTGCTGCTTCCTAGTGGGATATGGACGGAAACTGGAGGTTGACATGCAGATTACTTTGTTCATTGGCATTCATCTCCTGTCAGTACGTGAGCAAAGCCTCCAGGCTTTGCCTGTGTTTCTTTGTTGCCGCCGCGAAGGCGTTGTTTATGATTATAACGTCTGTTATATTCTTTTTTTCAATAAGTTCCTTCACATTCAGTCTGTAGTAGCGCAGATCCACAACGTACACATTGTCGTAGTTAGGTATAAGGTACGGAGCAAAGGAGTTTCCATAGGACTCTTTTATTACCAAAACGTTCCTTCCGTTTGAGGATTCCAGGTTGTCAATGTCAAACCTGGGGTAATCGCCGTAAAGATAAACGGAATAGGCATTTACGCTCTTGGCGAAGGTAGCAAGCACCGGGGTATCGATGGCATAGCTTTGGGCATCTTTTTCATAACGGCTGCTCTTTGTCTCCACCGGCACATGACAATATTCCACATAGTCCGGGGTTTTAGCAAGCTCGGGATCACGGGTGGAAGAATAAAGCGTCCCCAGAAAATCGTCTATTCTTCCTTTTTCGTATTTGTCGTAATCAAGTGGCGTAAAGCCTGCACGTTGGCAAAAGGCGGTGTAACCGTAATAGGCCCCCAGACCTGTCCAGTGGTGATCGGTGCGGAAGTATATATATTCGTCCTTGTGCTCCTTTAGGACAGAAAGCACATCCACGTAGAGTACATCGGGATTAAGGCAGGAATAAGCATGCTCAATGAGTGGCTGCTGAGGCTCGGAGGAGTCCCTGTATTTCTTCGGCAGGAAAAACTCAGCCGAAGAGGGCACAATAATGCTGTAAAGCGTTACATCACCTGGAAGTTCATCTCTGAATCTGTTAATAACATTTGCGTAACTCTCCATCGCAGCCTCGTTGCCGCCGTAGATTTCAAAGGCGATGTTGCCGTAAATAAACACCGCTCCGCTTCTCTCAAGCTCAAAAAGCGGTTCCTCTTCTATCTCCTCAAGGGGAGCCTTTTCTGTTTCTTTCTTCTCTTCAACAGCGGGGGCGGCGGTCTCTGTTTTTACAGAGTCTGTTTTTACAGGGTCTGTTTTTACAGGCTTTGTGTCCGTCTTGGGAAGCTCTTTTTTCTCTTCCTTCTTTACCGGGTTAGGAAGAACGGTTTTGTTCATGTCTTCCTTCTCCGGCGCCTCAATCTTTGTCTTTTCTTCCTCATTCTCCACCTCGGAGGCAGCGGTCGTGGTGGTGACTATTCTCACATCATCGAAGCGCACCCCGTGGAGACTTTCTATGGTGTTGGCAAGCTCCACAAATTTATCACGGAAGGGGAACGTGTCAGCGTAGAAAGCCTCAAAGTTACGGGAAAACTCTCCGGAAAGCACGCTTTCAACAGTAGCTGTCGGGCATGAAGCAAGCTCCCTGCGTTCCACCTCGGAAACTGTCTGCTTCGGCAGCAGAATCGACAGCAATCCGAACAGGGATATTATGATGAACATAGCGATAATGGAGCAAAATCTGATGTTTAATACTTTCTTTTTCATTCTCTGTTACCGTCTAAAATCTGAAATACAAAAAAGGATTGTAGCTCTCTCCCACAAGTGAAGCGGCGGAGGCTATAAAAAGGATTATACTGCCTGTAGTAGTAAGGCAGGAAGCGAGAACCGGACTTTTTTTCTCAAGAAATGAATGTATCCTTGGCAAAACAGGTACGCAGCAAATGCAGGAGACGAGGATAAAAAATATATTGTTCATAAGCACCGCTCCGAAGGTTGAGGTGTGGAATACTCCCGAAGAGCCCAGCATAACAAGCACATACTGCCACGCCTCGGATATATCGGTAAAATAGAACAGCACCCAGCCGAAGATGACCACAACAAGCGTACCTATGAGTCTTATAAAGGAGGGGAGTTTTTCTCCCACTTTAAGAAGGAACAGTTTTTCAAGAATAATAAACACGCCGTAGTAGGCGCCCCAGGCAATGAAGTTCCAGGAAGCCCCGTGCCATAAGCCGGTAAGAAGCCACACTATTGCCAGGTTCAGGTACTGATGACGATATTTGCCTCCCAAAGGTATATATACATAGTCTCGGAAGAAGCTTGAAAGGGAGATATGCCACCGCCTCCAGAATTCCGTTATGCTCTTTGAAATGTAGGGGTAGTTGAAGTTCTCCGGGTATTTAAAGCCGAATATTCTCCCCAGTCCTATGGCCATATCGGAATAACCGGAGAAGTCGAAATAAATTTGCATCATATACATAAATGCTCCGAACCAAGCCGCAGTAACGGGAAGAGAGGCTATGTCGCCTTTCATGTATCCGCTTGCCAGCTTTCCCGCCATGTTGGCGATGAGCACCTTTTTCCCCAGTCCTACACAGAAACGGGCGGCTCCGTAGTATATGCCACTGAGGGTGGATTTCCTCTGCTTTATCTCCGCCGCCACGTCGGTATAGCGCACGATCGGCCCCGCTATAAGCTGGGGATACATGGACAGATACAGGAGATAGTTGTGATACTTCTTCGCCGCCTCCACTTTTCCTCTGTAGACATCCAGCACATAGGAAAGAGTCTGAAAAGTGTAGAAGGAGATGCCGATTGGAAGCTTAAACTCCGGCACGGGGATTAAAATCCCGAATACGGTGTTAATGTTCGACACAATAAAACCGGAGTACTTGAATGTTATAAGAAGTCCGAGATTCACAACAATGGAAAAAATTAGCGGCAGCTTCGAAAGCCTTGTTCCCCGCAGTTTTTCGATAGTTCGGCCGTTGAAGTAGTCAAGTGTAGCGCTGAGGATAAGCAGCAAAACCCAAACCGGCTCACCCCAAGCGTAGAAAAAGAGGGAGAACACAATCAGCACGATATTTCTGTATGTTATATTCTTTGACACGAAATACAGCAGTATGTTCAGCGGAAGAAAGAGATAGATAAAGACAAGACTTGCGAATACCATGTGTTCTCTCCTTGTTGATCAGTTAATCTGTTCCGCCCGTTTCCAGGTTCCGATATGCGCAAGGCTGTCTTCGTTTCCGAAGGACACCTCCGTAAGGTCTCCGGGATGGGTATGGTATTTGACGGTTTCGTGGCAGATAGGGGTAATTATGCACTCCGAGGTAATTTTTTTGTTCAAGACCAAACTGGCGCTTTTTTTATCGTGGAGGGGTGCCGCGATAAAGCTCTCAAGCTCCGTCTCCAAGTCTGTGTACCCTGTATATTCAATGAGCTTTCCCGGGGACAGGTCTTCCGGAAGCTGCCACGCTGCAACCGCCATTTCATAGTCCCCCGTTTCGATTCTGTTTTCAAAGGTTTCCCATTTGACCTTTTCAACCGAGGCTGCAATTCCGATATTTTCAAGATTCTCCGCAATTCTCTCCGCAGCCGCGATTCTCATAGAGTTTTCCTCGCTTACGAGAATTGTCACATTTTTATCTTTCCATTCCGCCTTTTGGATTTCTGGCGGAATGCTGTAGGCATAGGTATATCGGGGAAAGACGCAGTCGCTGTACTCAGCGGCTTCGCCATAGACCTCTGCCACAGACTTGTCTACCCCCTGAGAAAGGCATATCCTCTCTTCAACACCAAGCTTCCGGACGTTGTATATCACGCAGTTTAGCCGTCTCGTAGCGCAGCTTTTCGTGTCGTACAGTCCCCTGTAATGCACCGCGCTTGTGGCGGCGGGAAGCGACACCGCAAGATCGGTGTCTTTTGAGCCGAAGGAGTATATTGTATCCTCGAGGCTTTCCACCGCTGTAAGCTCAATACGGTCAAGCTCATAATCCTCCATACAGGCAAGATAGATCTTTTCACCCTCAGCTATCCTGTAGTCACCCGTTCCGTCGGGATATTCCTGCTCCCCTGAATCCTCTGGGATTATGGGGCAGATAAGCCTTGCGGGCAGGGATCCGTCAGGATATAGAAGAGTAGCCTTAACCGCATATATCCCCTCAGCCGTAAGTTCGCCCACAGAGGGTATGCTTTCAAGCTGAAGGTTCAGGGAATATATAACATCCGAGGAGGTAACTCTCTTTCCTGTGCGGTTAAAACAGTCCTCTCTGAGGGTAAACACATAGCTTTCTCCATCGTATGTATAGCTTTCGCAAAGGTCGCAGACAGGAAAGCAGGTGTCGGTAAGGTGAAAGAGCCCCTCATGTGTCAGGCTTGTAATGAGTTTATTGTAAACTCCCCTTGCCTTTACGGGGTTCAGACCATCGGCAGTGTCATAACACAGGGCAAAAACACTGTCGATCTCCCTTATGTAGGTTACCGGCAGAAGTTCTGCTTCCTTTGCCTCCTCCGCTCTTTTTCTCGCCTCATTTGCCTGCCTCGACTCCTCAACCAGCTCCGCGATGTCCTCTTTCATATCGCAGCCCGACAGAGTCAGCGCAATAAAAAGAGCGATTATTATTGCCCGAAGGTATTTCATTTCTCGTCAAGCGCCTCGTGCAGCGCATCCACGAGAATTTTCATAGTCTTGAGCCTTGCGTATTTCTTGTCGTTCGACTCAATTACATGCCACGGAGCGAAATCCGTAGAGGTGTACGTAAGCATATCATCCACCGCTACCTTGTAAAGATCCCACTTATCCCTGTTGCGCCAGTCCTCTTCGTTTATCTTCCAGCGCTTTTCCTCCGTTTCTTCACGCGCTCTGAAGCGCCTGAGCTGCTCGTCCTTATCAATATGGAGCCAGAATTTGAGAATCACCGTGCCTCTGTCATACAGCATTTTTTCAAACTCGTTCATCTCTTGGTAAGCCTGTCTCCAGCGAATTTCCGTACAGAAACCCTCTATACGCTCCACCATAACCCTACCGTACCATGTTCTGTCGAATATGGCTATATGGCCGTCCTTTGGGAGCTGACGCCAAAATCTCCACAGGTAATGATGCTCGATTTCCAGCTTCGTCGGCGCGGCTATCGGGATGACATCGTAGCCTCTCGCGTCAAGGGAGCGGGCGATTCTCTTTATATTTCCGCCCTTGCCTGCCGCATCCCAGCCCTCATAGCAGATAACAACCGTGATTTTTTTCATATACAGCTTATTATGCAGCTTTGACAGCTCATCCTGATAGTTTTTAAGGATCTTTTTGTAGCTGTCGTCGGATATTGTCTTTGTCAGATCATATTCTTCCAGCTTTTTTGCGGGTATAATTTTGAAATTACCTCCGGTTATCTCGGGAAGCGTAACCGGCTCTTCACTGCGCTTCTTTTCCAGAGCCTTTTCAATGGCGTCTGCCACTATCTCGAATGTTTTCACGTTGCGATAGCGGTAATCCTCCGCGTCCACCACGTACCATGGGGCGTTTTCAGTGTCAGTGCGCTCGATGGCTTCCGAAAAGGCCTTAAATTGCTGCTTATACTGCTCATTGTGCTTAAGGTCACGGGAAGTCACTCTCCAGGAGGTTTCCGGGGAGGACATTAGCCTTTCGAATCTCTCTTTCTGCTCCGCCGCGCTTATATGCAGGAACACCTTTATAACACAATATCCGTCATCTGTCAGCTGGCGCTCAAAAACATTGATGTCGTTTATCATTCTGTTAAAGGTATTTTTATTCATGTCGTCATCCACCCTGTCAACAGTGACAGGGGTATACCAGCTTCTGTCCAGTACGGCGATTTTGCCGTACTCCGGCAGCTTCAGCCAGAAACGATAAAGCCAGGGACGCCTTATTTCGCTGGGCTCAGGCCTGCCTATGTTATATACACGAAAGCCTCTGGGATCCCAGTTGAGGATAAGCTCGCTGATAAGGCTTCCCTTGCCGGAGGCGCCGAAACCTTCGACCAGGACAATAACCGGCAGCTTTTCCCTGCTCACCTCCTGAGACAGTCTCGCGAGTCTCGACTTGAGGGGAGTTACAAAGTTCTTGTATTCGTCCTTTGTAAGCTGACGCCCGATTTCGCGGCTTTCAATTATTTTCATGTCAATTCCTCATTTCATTTTAAGGCTGTGTATTATATAAACCATACATATTAATTATACATCAAATGCGAAAAATTACAAGAATAACTTTCATGCTTCGGTTGGTTTTTTGACGTATTGCATATTATTTTCCCCGCAGGGGCAAATTCGGACTTGAAAAATACTTATGTTGTGGTAAAATGATAATGGAGTATGTTACATATATCTTATATTGTGTTTCTTAATAGGTTTTATATATGAAAAAGATTCTTTTTCCCCTTCTGCTTATTCTGTTTTTGCTTTCGGGCTGCGCCAGCCCCACCGGTGAGCTTCTCAGCATTCCCAAGGCACCATACACCCACTACAAAGTGCAAAACGCATTGGACACCATATTGGCCTCCGGAGGTCAGCATTTAGCTCCTCTGTCGGGAAACAACCGCAACAGTGTCCAGCTCATCGATTTGGACGGTGACGGACGAAACGAACTTCTCAGCTGTTTCCTTGTAAAAGAAGGCGATGTGTCCCTTCCCAGAGTGTACATACACAAGCTTGAGGAAGGTGAATATAAACTCCTGGGATACGTTGACGGTTATGGCGACTCCATTGACGCTATATGGTACCCGGAACTCTATTTTGATGATTCCCGGGCGATAGCCATCGGCTGGATGCTAGGCACAAATCCCAAGCGGGGCGTAACCGTAGTTCGTTGTGCGGATGATACCCTTGAAACACTTTACAACGGGGAGTATTCTGCCCTGTCGGTGGTGGACATTGATTCCGATGAAATTGAGGATATAGTCATCCTGTGCTATACCGGCACCGACGAGCCCGGCACAGCAAAGCTTCTGAGGTATGAATCCAAGGAATTGAATGTAGTCTCCGCAGCGCCCCTTTCTAAAGGCATCGTCTCCCCGGGTAATGTACGCTCAGGTTTTATCGAGGGAGGCACCATCGCAGTGGTCGCCGACGGCATGATGTATGAACAGGGCTATGTCACAGACTGTATCATATTTTCAAACGGGGTTCTTTCAAACATCTTTTATTCGGAGGATAAGGGCTGCTCACTGTCAACCCTTCGCGCTCGGCCGATTTTCACCTCCGACATCAACTCCGACAACATTCTTGAGCTTCCGAAGACAGAGCCTATGGTCTCCCTTCCCGGAATGGATATGCGCTGGAGAATTGATTGGTACAGCTTTGATTCCTCCGCCGCCATGACTTTCAGACAGGCTATTTATCCCAGCCTGGACAACGGCTGGGTTTACAGATTTCCCTATAATCTCATAGGTAAGATTACCGTCACAAACGAGACTCCTCCGGAGATGCAGGAGTATGAAAACTGCGCCGTCACCGCCTTTCGTCTTATAAACAGTGACGGTACCATCGGCGACACCCTTTGGGAGATATACAGCATAAAGGGTGAGCACCGGGCGGACACAATGACAAGATACGACCTCAAGGAACTTGCAAGAAGCTTTGACGCAATATACGGCTGCAGAATCGTAGCTACCGAAGGAGAATATGTGCCCACGATGGCTTCTCTGCGGCAAGCCTTTTCTCTGATATCCGAAGAATGGGTGCTTGAACACTGGGCATTGACGCAATAAATACGGGAGGTGCTTTTATGAAAAAGATACTTGTTATCGAGGACGAAGACAGCATAAGAGGTTTTGTGGTTATAAGCCTTAAGAGAGCGGGTTACGCCGTGGTTGAGGCGGGAAGCGGCGAGGAAGCTTTCGAGGTGTTGTCAAAAAATCCCGATGTTATGCTTATGGTAGTGGACGTTATGCTTCCCGGCATCGACGGTTATGAAATATGCCGCAGGGTAAGGGCAAGCGGCAGCGACATGGGTATTATCATGCTTACCGCCAGAACGCAGGAAATAGACAAGGTCACCGGCCTTATGACCGGCGCCGACGACTACATTACAAAGCCCTTCTCCCCCGCCGAGCTGACGGCAAGAGTAGACGCTCTTATGAGGCGTGTAGCCGGAGCTTCCACCCATTCAGACGAGATTTCCAGCGGCAACTTCATACTCAACCTTAAGAGCCGCACCCTATACAAAAACGGGGAGAAGATTGATCTGACACAGGTGGAATACATGATTATGAAAACCTTCATGGAAAGCCCCGGCAAAGCTATTTCCCGTGAAGAGATGCTCAATGCGGTATGGGGAAGGGACTACTTCGGTGATCTTAAAATAGTTGACGTGAATGTGAGACGATTGAGGCTTAAGATTGAGGAGGACCCCGCCTCGCCGAAGTATATCTCCACGGTTTGGGGTTATGGGTATAAATGGGAAGAATAAAGATACCAATATCAAACGACTCTGTTACGGTTGACGAAAGCGTCAGCCGCAGAAGCTCCGGAGCGCGTTCCAGGAGTAAAATCCGTTTCAAATGGATGACAAACAGCATTATTGTAACTCTGGCGGTGCTTCTTGTTTCCATTTCGATATATACTGTTGCGGTGTCAAACTATCTGTTTTCCTCCATGCGCTCCGACCTTATCACAAGGGTCAACTCCGTTGCCAGCTTCTTCAACAAGTACGCCAACTCCGGATATGAGGATCTGTACAGCGGGGCTAAGAGATATATCGAGGGCTACAAGGACAAGAATGTGGTGGAACTGCAGTTTTTGGACTCCTCCGGCAGGCTCATGTTCTCCACCTCCAACCTCGCTTCCGGTATGGTGCCATCCACGGATGATTTGAAAGTCGCTCTGAGTGAGAACACTGTCGGCATATGGACGGGCAAAAACCCCTCCAGCGGAGAATATATCACTACTGTATCAGCCCCTGTGGTCTTCCCCGGAGGAGAAGTGGCGGCGGTTGTTCGCTGCGTAAGCTCCATGAAGCTTGTGACTATTGAGTTTATGAAGTACATCGCTGTTGCCCTGGCGGCGGCGGTGTTCGTGCTCAGCTTTGTAATCCTGTCAAACGGATTTTTTATAAGGTCCATTCTGTCCCCTTTGGCGCAGATCAACGATACCGCTATGATGATATCCCAAGGCCGCTATGGTGTTCACATAGATGCCCTTTATGAGGACGAGATAGGCGAGCTGTGCGAAACCATAAACAACATGTCCGACGCCATAAGCAAAGCGGAAAAAACAAAAAACGATTTCATTTCCTCCGTATCCCACGAGCTGCGCACCCCTCTGACCGCCATCGCCGGCTGGAGCGAGACGCTTCTTGATATGAATAAGGACAACAACGGCACCATCTACTCAAAGGACGTACGGAAAGGACTGGAGATAATAAAAGACGAATCCACAAGGCTCACCCGCATGGTGGAGGACCTTCTGGACTTCTCAAGGATGGAGTCCGGTTCCCTGAATATGCAGATGGAGCGGCTTGACATCTCTCCGGATATTGAGGACGTGGTGTTCATGTACATGGATTCTCTGCAGAAGGAGGGAATACGAATGGAGTTTGATGAGGACGAAGATATTCCCTTCATCGTAGGCGATAAAGCGAAGCTCAAGCAGGTGTTCTTCAATGTACTTGACAACGCCAGGAAGCACGGCCGTGACGGCCGCAGGATAAGAGTTGAAATCAGAACCGATGACAAGTGGGTAAACGTCATAGTGCAGGACTTCGGTACAGGCATTCCCACGGCGGAACTTCCTCTCGTTAAGGAGCGGTTCTACAAGGGCTCCTCAAAATCCCGGGGCAGCGGCATAGGTCTTGCGGTGGCGGACGAAATAATGAAGCTCCACGGCGGAAGGCTGGACATCGAAAGCGTCTACGGCAGCGGTACGACGGTTACAATGCGATTCCCCCATGCCTGAGAAGGCGCGGGTTATTTAAACTTTTAAAAGGAGACGAAATCAACATGGTACGTTACGGCATTATAGGCATCGGCAATATGGGTTCCGGTCACGCGAAAAACTTTGCCGCCGGCAAGGTGCCCGGAGCGGTAATAACAGCGGTATGCGACACAAACCCCGAAAAGCTCAAGTGGGCTGAGAAAGAACTCCCCGCGGATGTTAAAAAATTCTCTTGCACAGAAGATTTCTTCAAGGACGGCTGTTTTGATGTGGTTGTGGTGGCAACTCCCCACTATGACCATCCGAGACTTGTAATTGAGTCGCTGGAGCTCGGCTTCCACGTTATTACCGAGAAGCCGGCGGGCGTCTATACTAAAGCTGTAAGAGAGATGAACGAGGCGGCGAAAAAGAGCGACAAGCTCTTCGGAATCATGTACAATCAGCGCACAAACCCCGTCTATCAGAAAGTGAGAGAGCTTGTCAAGTCCGGTGAACTGGGAGAAATGAAGCGTGTAGTATGGATCATCACCAACTGGTACCGTACCCAGTCCTACTTCAACTCCGGCGGCTGGCGCGCCACATGGGCGGGAGAAGGCGGCGGAGTGCTGCTCAATCAGGACCCACATCAGCTGGATCTGTGGCAGTGGATCTGCGGCATGCCCTCAAAGGTCACCGCTTTCATGGAATTCGGCAAGATGCATGACATAGAGGTTGAGGACGACGTCACCGCCTTTGTCACATACCCCAATGGCGCCACAGGCCTCTTCGTAACAAGCACCCATGAGACTCCCGGGACCAACAGACTGGAGATCTCCGGAGATAACGGAAAGATTGTTGTGGAAAACGACAAGGTAAAGTTCTGGAGAAACAGGATCGGCGAACGTGAATTCAACGCCACTTGCACCGCCGGTTTCGGTTCTCCTGAGTGCTGGGAAATCGACATACCCACACGGGGCGAAAATCTGCAACATATCGGTATCTTCCGCAACTTTACCTCCGCTGTGGCAAACGGCACTCCCCTTCTTGCCCCCGGCATCGAGGGTATAAACGGCCTCACCATCTCGAACGCCATGCACCTTTCCGCCTGGCTGGGCAGCAAGACAATTGATATTGATACCCTTGACGAGGAGCTTTACTACAGTCTGCTGAAGGAAAAAATCGCTTCCTCCACCTTTGTAAAGAAGTAGGAGACACATATGACGAAGGAACCGGGATTTCCCAGACAGCCAGATTTTTCTCAGCTTGAGGCAGTGCTCTGCAGGGAAACGCCGGAAAGACCTGTGCTCTTTGAGTTTTTCCTGAACGCACGGCTTTATGCCCGGGCAAACAACAATAAACCCATCCCCTCCGACAGCACCGAGCGGCTTCTCTACATGGCAAACGCCATGGCTTTCTACGGCTATGACCATGTACAGGCCCCCTGCCCCATGGTATTTATTACAAGCAGGCCGGAGATGATAGAGACAAGGTCCCTCAATGAAAACCGTCTCATCTATGATGAGGAAAGCTTCTGCCGCTTCCCCTGGCCGGATCCGGATAAGATTGATTATTCGTCCCTTGACAACGTCAGAGGAAAACTTCCCGGCAACATGAAGCTCATGTTCTCCGGCGCCGGTTTCCTTGAGACCGTGGAGGATCTCTTGGGCTATGACAACATGTGCTTCATGATATACGACGATCCGGAGCTTCTCAGGGCTGTATTTCACCGGGTAGGTGAGTTAATTGTGTCCCACTACGCCCACGCCCTTGAGCATGATACGGTGGGTTTAATAATGGCAAACGACGACTGGGGCTTCAACACCCAAACACTGCTGCCCCCGGATCTTCTGCGGGAGCTCGTTTTGCCCGCCTATAAAGAAGTCGTGCGCCTCTCCCATCAGAAGGGAGTGCCTGTGGTGCTCCACTCCTGCGGCTGCCTTGACAGCGTCATAAACGATATCGTTTACGATGTGGGCTTCGACGCCTGGCATTCCTTCCAGGACAACATCCTGCCGGTGGAGAAGGCATACGAAAAGTGGCACAAGGATATCGCCATACTCGGAGGCCTTGACGTGGACTTCTTAGTCAATGAGTCCCACGAGAACATAAAAAAGAGAGCAAAGGCTATGCTTGAGCTCACCGGCTGCCATGGCTATGCTTTAGGCTCCGGCAACAGCATACCGGAATATATCCCCGACGATCATTTCTTCGCCATGACCTCCGTCGCGCTGGAGTAAAGCATAAAATTTATCCCACCTGCCGATTGTAAAGAGCTTTAAATCAAATCACGAGGTCCTGAAGCAAAAGATTTTTTGCTTCAGGACTTCAATAATTTTAGTATAAAAAAGACCGCTGGCTTTGCGCATGTATGGGGCAAAGTCACGGTCTTATTTTTGGTATTCGGTTGTAAGGTTTAAATAGGTAAGCTGAAATTTACCATTTTCCCTTTTTTATCTTTCCTGCTATTAAAATAATCGCGAAAGCAATGGCAACAATCAGTACGGAAATCCACAGGGGAGACAGTACCCATATCCACGACCACTCGATCAGTCCTGACAGTTTCAAGATAATAAACGCAATCGTCAAAACAGATACAATCCCCATTCCGCTTTTCTTCGTCTTCTTGTCCATAAAAAGCCTTCATTAAATCCACAAATCCCGATTTGTCGCTGCCAAGCTTGCCGGCGGTAAAGGGTTTAGCAAAATTCGTTGACAGTTATTTCAATTTCTCGCACAGCGGCAGCAGTTCTTCCAGCTTCGCCACAATGCGTTTCTGCTCTGCAAGTGGCGGGAGGGGGACTATTATCTTCTCAAGTGCCTGACCGGTTAAGTGTTTAATAGTTGTTCCTGTAAATAATGCATTCAAAATCCCACAGTCAGAATAATACCTAAAAAAGAACTGGTATAATGATGAGTTAAGACCGCCAAAGAAACGAATCCTATGAAGTGCTTTTTGAAAATGGATTGAATCTTCAAATTGCCAAACTGCACATCGTCCAGGTTCACCACCTTCACACATCACTAAATCGCCTTTTCTTATGAGAAATCGCTCAGAATCAACGTTTTCAAACTTCATCTCCAAGATATCATCCAGATTAAATCGACCCCACTGAACATTAACATTTCGCAAATAATGCATGAATGTTCCTGTGTTCTTCTGGCGATCCAGCATTTTTCCAAGACACAGCGAAGCAATGCTTGGTAGCCTCACCCACTTCCACCCCTCGGGGATATCGAAGGGGATCTCATCCTCCGAAATCTCCGGCAGAGGTTTTTCTTTTTTGATTTTTCCTTCCCTGATGAGCTTTGCCTTTTCCTTCTGAATCTGCCGATACAGCTCCTCGCCGGTGCCTTCTTCCGCCCGCTGTTCCACAAGCTTGCCCTGAATGGCGTATTGCAGCAGGGATTTTTGCATATCCCCCGGGAAACGGGCGTTGAAATCTTCTAACTTGCTCCACGCTTCTTCGTAGCGGTCAATATACGGAAGAAGCTCCTCAATCTTCGCCACAATGCGCTTCTGCTCGGCAAGTGGCGGGAGGGGGAAAAGGAATTGCTCAAAACTTTGTGCTGCTAAATTAGGTTGTGCAGTACCATTATCATATCTTCGAATTTCCGAGAAAAATAATGGTGAATCAAGATATGCCATAAACAAACCAGTTAAGACGTCTTCGCTAGTGAACTGGCGGACAATCACCAATGACGATGCTATTGCACCTTTCTCAAACGGATATCGGCCATGTTTCCCTAAAGAACCTCGTATGCAAACAACAATATCGCCTTTAATCAATTTACCGCTTCTTAATTTATCGTATTGTTGTTCTGTTAAACATAATAAATTCTCATCTTCTATAACAGTATTCCCATCTAGATTTTGTGCACTAATAAATGGAATTCCTTTATGTGACAGCGTTGATTTTGCAGGATAATTTTTCCCTCTATCACCGTTAATTATTGATGCAATTTCTGCAACTCTCACCCACCTCCACCTCTCGGGGATATCGAACGGAATCTCATCCTCCGTAATCTCCGGCAGAGGTTTTTCTTTTTTGATTTTGCCTTCCTTTATGAGCTTTGTCTTTTCCTTCTGAATCTGCCGGTACAGCTCCTCGCCGGTGCCTTCTTCCTCGCGCTGTTCTACTAATTTACCCTGCACGGCAAGCTGCAAGATGCTGTTTTTTAATTCTTGCGGCGTCATTCTTCGGTACCTCCGAGTAGTTTAGTGATCTCTGCCAGAACGCGGTCGATTTTGGCATTGAGAGAGGCTCTTTGCTCCTCGTATCTGTGGATAAGATCGAGAGGGGCTAAGATTTCTTCCTCTTCATGAGGGGAACCGCACAGGTCAAGATTATAGCCGAGTTCTTCTGTAAGCTGTTCATAGGAATAGCACTTTGCCTTGTCGTTGCCGTCAACAGAAATCTCTTTGCGGTCGTTCCACCATTCTTTCACAACATCGAAATGCGAAAGCTTCATCGGTTTCGTTTTCGAGAAATGCTTGTAGCCCTCCGGCATATCCAAGCGATAGAACCAAGTACACTCGGTCTGTTTTGTCTTATCAAAGAAAAGAATGTTAGTCGTAATGCTTGTGTAGGGTGAAAACACACTGCCGGGCAAACGGATAATTGTGTGAAGATTGAACTCTTTCAGGAGTTTCTTTTTGATATTGACCTTGGCGTTATCAAGACCAAACAAAAATCCGTCCGGGAGGACAACCGCAGCGCGGCCGTTCTTTTTAAGGCGATACATGATAACCGACATAAAGAGGTCAGCCGTTTCGCTCGATGCAAGGTCGGCCGGGAAATGGTTTTTCACGTTCGCCTTTTCGCTGCCGCCGTAAGGGGGATTCATAAGAATCACATCAAACTGATCTCTTTCAGTATAGTCAAGCACATCGCGGATAAGGGAGTTGTCGTGATAAACCCTTGGAACATCAATGCCATGTAAAAGCATATTTGTAATGCAGAGCATATAAGGAAACTGCTTTTTTTCGATACCGAAGATCGAGCTGTCGTATGCTGCCCGGTCTTCGATGGTTTCGACTTTCTTGTCAAGCTGTTTTAGCCAGCTTGTAATAAATCCACCGGTTCCGCAGGCAAAGTCTGCCATTTTTTCGCCGATCTCCGGCTCGATCATCTCTGCCATAAAATCCGTTACGGCGCGGGGAGTATAGAATTCACCTGCCGAACCTGCGCTTTGCAGTTCCTTCAAGATAGATTCGTAAATCTCGCCGAAAGCATGGCTTTCCTTATAATCACTTAAATCCAGATCATCGATGATATTGATGACCTGACGAAGGAGAACGCCGTCTTTCATATACTGGTTCGCATCTTCAAAGGTAGTCTTTACAATCGACTTTTTGATAGGCGTTTCGGGCGTTACGTTGAGTTCCTTCAAAGTCGGGAACAGAGTATTGTTTACAAAATTAAGGAGAGTGTCCCCTGTCATTGCATCGCCGGATTTGTCGTCGTGCGCCCAGTTTGACCAACGGCAGTTCTCGGGAATGATAGAGACGTAATCATCCTCATCAAGTTCCCAATCCTTTTCCTTTGTATCATATACTTTCAGGA
>JAAZBA010000303.1 GCA_012514045.1 Clostridiales bacterium
ATAGAAAAAGCGCATATATATGTCCCCGTAGCTCAGCAGGATAGAACGATCGCCTCCTAAGCGGGAAGTAGTGCGTTCGAGTCGCGCCGGGGGTGGAATTAGCACCGAAAATCGTTGATTTTCGGCGCTTTTTTATAGTAGGAATGTATGAGTTCTGTGATACGAAATAGTGGGGTCAAAATGTTCTCAAAGACGTTGATTACAGGATTATCAAAAGAAAAAGTGTCTCGGTGACGAAAAGGTCCAGCAGACAAAAGTTAAATGCCTGATTACACACATATAAATGAATCGCGGAGGTGATGGAGCCTGATATATTCAGAAACATATACAATTATATCAGAACCGTTTTCTGACAGATCACTTTTGGATTTGCTCGAGGAACTCCTGCTTGACTCAATAGAAATGAAGCCGTCGTACCTTTGCGGGGACTGCACAAATTGATTATGATAAGTGTGTAATCCCCACAGGTTGATTTGGCTTGGAAAGGAGGAACTGTGAACCCAAAATCAACCTACAAAGCGGCGCTGTATATGCGTCTTTCAAGAGACGACGAAGGTGCGGTGGAGAGTTCGAGTATTACCACACAGCGAACAATGCTTCGCAGGTATGCGGAGGAAAACGGATTTCGTGTCTATGACGAGTATTGTGACGATGGCTGGAGCGGTACGAACTTCGACAGGCCGGAATTCATGCGAATGATAGCAGACATAGAGGCAAAGAAGATCAACCTGGTTATCACAAAGGATCTTTCTCGACTTGGCCGCAACTATATCACCGCGGGACAATACACGGAAATCTATTTTCCTTCAAAAGGAGTTCGTTATATTGCCATAAATGACGGCTATGATTCCGACAGCCCATATACGGATATTGCCCCTTTCAAAAATGTCATCAATGAGATGTATGCGCGGGATGCATCAAAGAAGATTCGTTCTGCTTTTGTCACAAAGATGCGGGATGGTGCATACATAGCGGCGTTTGCACCATATGGCTATCAGAAAGACCCGTCAGATAAGAATCATCTCATCATAGATAAGCGATCCGGGGCTATAGTCAAAGACATATTTCGCATGGCGTCAGCAGGTAGTCTGCCAATAGAAATTGCGCGAACACTTAATGGTCTGGGTGTTCCGTCTCCCGCAGTCTATCGTTGTATGACGCATGAAGGCTTGGACATTCACTCATACTCTCAACGGAAGGAATGGACGAGCGCTACAATCACGAAGATGCTTCGTAATGTTATTTACCTTGGACATATTGCACAGGGCAAGACCACAAAAGTATCATTTAAGAGCCGCCTGACAATTTGTAAACCTCGCGACGAGTGGGTTGTCGTAGAGAACACCCATGAAGCGCTTGTGGATAAAGAAACATTTGATCTCGTTCAAAGACGAATGATAGCTCGCACCTGTGAGAAGAAGGGCAGTTTTTATAATATATTCTCCGGCATTGCCAAATGCGCAGACTGTGGACGTAATATGTCTGCAACGGGTTCACGGAAAAAAGGCTCTCCAGCAAACCTGACCTGTGGAAGATACAAGCTCTATGGAAGCAATGAATGCAGCAACCACTTCATAGACTACAATGTGCTTTATGAGATCGTACTGGCATCACTGAAAGAACAACTTCATATCAGCTCTGAAGACAGATCGACAATTCTTGACAATGCTGAGCAGCGTCAGCGAAAACAGGAGCGCAAGAAAGATCAAATATCCGACCTTGTCAAAATAAAAAAACGATTACGTGAGCTCGATAACATCATTGAAAAGCTGTATGAAGACAGCGTTGCCGGACGGATATCCGATACCCGGATGAACAATATGTTGGAAAAGTATGAGCAAGAAGCTAAAAGGCTGGAAAACCAAGTGAGCGCTATCGAAGAAGCGGAAGCCGAGCCACCGGAGTCGCAGCAGGCATCTCGTGAAAAACTAGATAAGTTGCTCAGACAAATCACAGATGTATCGACGCTTACGCCCAAATTACTGTATAAACTCATTGACCATATTGAAATTGGGCAAGGTCACTATGATAAGCACGGGCATGGCAAGGTTAAGCATCAGTCGGTCAAGATTTTCTACCGTTTTCAAATGGAAGCGATTATTAAGGAGTATCAAGCATAAATACGCATTCGGTTATTAACCATCCATGTGGGTGGTTGATTACTAGATGCGGTAATAGAGAAAAACCGCCAAATGAAGCGGTGTGGCCGAGTTACCTGTGGGGTATTACATTTTGACTTGAATTTGGATTTTCCAAAAGACTGCGGCTTCATGATATCACCGGCAACTGCTTTGATATCAAAGCTGTTTGTAACATTTACAGCGGGATTTTCACTCAGACGCTCAACGGGGTAGATATTACAACCACAGGCAGCGGGCACGGTATATATAGTAATTCGTCGCTGAGCATTGTGCTTGCTGACGGAAGCTCAAACAGCGTGAACAGCAGCGGAGACGCTATAACGGTCGGCAACAACGGCAATGTTATCAGCATCAGCGGCAGCGTGGTTGTGGGCGGCAGCGCACAGGTGGATATCTGCTCGCAAAGAATTGGAATATACGCAGATAATAACGTGTATTTGGGTTATGTTTGGAACGGCAGCACATATGAAGCCTCCGGCAGCCCGATGGTCAAAATCAACAGCCCCGACAGTGTCGCGGCGATAACGCCGGACACGCCCGAAGATTTTGTCGTTGGCATAAAAGGCATCAAAGCAAATGCCTGCATATACATGGCGGACGGCTCGCTCACGACGGTCGGCAGCGAAAAAGCCCTTGAATATGATAGCATAAACCCGCTTGTACTCCCCTCCTCTTATAAGTACAAACCAAACACCGAGGCAAGCGCCCGCACGGAGCTACACATACGGTACATACACTTTTTCGGAAGACGACAAATACCTTGAAATCGTCACCTGGGAAGAGCCGATCTATTTACCCTCCCGCATTATCACCGTAACCGAACTGAGCAGCAAGCTGTTCAGCGGCGCTCAGGGTGCGGCAAGAGCCGAAGCCAATATGACGAGCGCATTTTCAAACTCCGTGGAGGTAAAAATCACGGATACGACCGAGGCGGCTTCAAGCTTCGGCATCGGAGCCGGATATGAAGTTTATCCCTTTGATATTTCACTCTGCATTTTGGGCACTAATACCAAAACGGAGCCGTTGGACGGCTACACCGTGACAATCTCGCTTCCGGTGCCCGAAAAGCTGCCGGATGAGAAAGAACGTATCTCTATCGTACACAGATCGGATGACGGAACCGTTACAACGCTTATTTCTCAGCTCAAGCAGATAAACGGCGTTTGGTATCTTGTTTTTGAGGCCACGGAGTTCTCAACGTATGCTCTGGTAGTGAGCAATATGGGTACTTATGACGAGACAGTGGGTTTACCATACTATGCGGACTCCAACGGGAACGAGGTGTTCATCGGCTTCGCGGCGAACGGGAAATACATCGCGCATTCCGGCGTAACTGTGCTCTTTAAAGAAAACCAGAAGAGTTTTACGGACACCGGGACGCATTGGGCAAAGGGCTATATTAAATTCGTCGCCGAACGCGAACTGTTTAACGGTACCGGCATTAATAAGTTCTCACCCGACACGAGCGTGACGCGCGCGATGTTCGCGACGGTCATAGGTCGGCTTTTCGAGCGCGGTTACGGTGAAATCGAAACTATGAGCAGCCACGCTTTCACTGATTGTGACTACGATGAATATTATGGTAAATACGTGGACCGGGCTGCCGAAAACGGTATCCTAGACGGCTATGGAAACGGTAAATTCGGCCCGGGCGATGCGGTTACCCGCGAGCAGATAGAGGCGATTTTATACCGCTTCGCGGATTTTCTCGACGCTTTACCGGATGATATTGATTCATCGCTGCGTTACCCCGATTCCGGTGATATTTCCAACTGGGCAGAGAGCGCCGCGCTGTACTGCCAGAGCACCGGCACCATCACGGGACGTGACGGCGGGAGCTTTGTCCCGCAGGGTACTGCGACACGAGCCGAGGCAGCAGCAATCATCCGGAGGTTTATTGAGTCGATACTGGCGTAAAGCAAACATTCGCAGCGGAATTTGTCCACAGATGCTTGGAAACCTTTTCCGAAATTGACATTTTATCATGATTGCCAGACGTCTTCGGATGTCTGGCAATTTACTTGTTACTGACAATGCGGAGCCAAAATAAAGTGCAGCCGCCGGGCCGTAACGACCTGCACCAGCCGGAGTAAAATCCCAAATAATTATGGGACTCACACCTCCTTCCGCCAAAAACCAGGCAAAAAAGACACGTCTACCGGCCCTACATCATGGGTGTTATAGACGCGTTATGTAAGATAGTAGGGTGGATTAAATCGGCAATATGCAGTAACATATAAAAACGTGATATCAAACCCTAACACCCGGGAGGTAACTATGCGCAAGATTATCCCACTTATTGCTGTTCTCGCTCTTTTGGCACTGGCGGGATGCGGTAAAAACGCCGCCGCTCCTACCGCCATGGATACGCCCTCTCCTGCCCCGGCTTCTGACCCGCCGTCTGTTCCTTCCGATGCAGGCGTATCCTCAACTCCTGCTCCGTCCGCCTCTACATCAGCCTACGACGAAGCGATGAAGGCATATGAGTCTATCCTGGAAAGAAACGACCGGCTGGAGGATTTCCTGGCGGAAACCGCAAAGAGCGGCAAGATTCTGACTCCGTCGCGCTTTGCACTCCTGGACTTGAACGGTGACGAAATCCCCGAAGCGGTCATAGAACTGACGGACGATTATCCCTACTTCTACGAGGTCCTGTACTACGAAGACGGCAATATGTACGGGCACATCCTTCCTCTGCGCCAGTTTAACGATTTGAAGGAAGACGGCACCTTCTCCTGGTCCGCCGGCGCCGGCAACAGCGGTTACGGCAGTCTGCGCTTTTACGCTTCCGAGTACGTCGTCGAAAATCTTGCCTATACGGAGACCGGCATGAACGGTGAGAATGTCGCCATGTCGTATTTCATAGGGGATGAGTCCGTCACACAGGAGAGGTATGATGCCTTCGTCGCCGAGCAGGATGATAAGCCCGCCGCCCAGTGGCACAGCTACACGCAGGAAGACATCGAAGAAGTCTTTTCCTGAAAACACATGACCGGATTCTGGACGGCTTGTAAGAATCTTAATGCTGCTCAACCGGTATTCCGAAGTAGTCTCTCCAATCACCGGGCAAATAAGATTTTGATCGCTTCCCATTAACAAAAAGCTCAAAGTCAGTAACTCTCCCTGCTCTTAAAGCATGGAAGTCATCTGAGAATATTTATAATTACGGCAACAATTGTTCTGCGGAGTTGCGCAAATGGGCTTGATACCTCTCGAGTCTTGCCCGGTGAATTTGAATCTCCTGTTAAAAAATATAGGTCACGGGATCACTTGTAATGCCGATTTGGATAACAATGAGGAAGTATGGAAGGTCATACTATTAAGGTTTATGTGACCTGGTGCATAACCTAAATATTGGAATATTTGACATAATCAGATTATTGCTATATAATTCAATTAACAACATTAACAACTAAATAGCTGAATCTTCTATCACTAAAGGAGAGCGGGAGAACCAATTATTGGGGTGAATCCGAGTTTTTCGGTAGGGTACCTTTCGACCCGAACCCGTCAGCTAATCTCGTAAGCGTTTGAAAGGTGAAACCTATTGATGAAATCTTCGAATTCATATGCATCGGTTTATTCATGCGCTTGCGATTTCCGCAAGCGCTTTTTGTTATATGCATAATTATTTCATCTCGGTCGCTCACTTTTTCAGGAAGCGGTTTCAAAATTCA
The DNA here is from genome assembly GCA_012514045.1 of Clostridiales bacterium. Lineage (GTDB taxonomy): Bacteria > Bacillota > Clostridia > Oscillospirales > QAMX01 > JAAZBA01. The sequence continues at coordinate 5,819 of JAAZBA010000303.1, forward strand.
ATTTCAGGTTACAACTTGTAAAAAATCCGGTTTCGAATAGCAATGTGAACGGCAACCCAACCTCAGGCATACATCTCTTGGAGGATCTATCCTTCGATGGAATGGCTCACCGCGCAAGAGACACAGTAAACTACCCGAATCCGCCAATAGTAAGTTGATAAAAGACTCACCCATCATCGTAAAGCTCTTCGTTCAAGCCTAAAAGAACAAGCTTAACGATCACAAACAAGAAGCAAGCTTCAGGTAAGGAGGGTATATGCAAGCGATTATATTAGCAGCGGGCATGGGAAAAAGACTTAAAAAATTAACGGAGAA
>JAAZBA010000277.1 GCA_012514045.1 Clostridiales bacterium
AGAGCATCCTTCACACAATCCGCCCGGACAACAAATACACCGAGGAGGAGGCAAAACTTCTGGATCTGTGCCTCATGCTTCATGCCGAGCACGGCGGAGGAAACAACTCCACCTTTACCTGCCGTGTTCTGGCTTCCACCGGAACCGACACATACTCATCCATCGCCGCGGCGGTAGGTTCCCTCAAGGGTCCTCTCCATGGCGGCGCCAACAAAAAGGCTACTGAGATGTTTAATGATATCAAATCATACGCTGACAACTGGCGGGATGAGGGTTCTGTGGCAGACTACCTTACTAAGATGCTGAGACGTGAAGCCGGCGATGGCTCAGGGCTCATCTACGGCATGGGACATCCCATTTACACAATATCGGATCCCCGCGCTGTCATCCTCAAGAAGTACGCAAAGGAGCTTGCGGACAAAAAGGGCTACGGAGACGAGTTTCATCTTATTGAGACGGTTGAGTATCTGGCTCCGGAGCTTTTCAGGAAGATCAAGGGCAGCTCAAAGCAGATATGCGCCAACGTGGACATGTACTCCGGCCTTATATACAAAACTTTAGGCATTCCTGAAGATTTGTATACCCCCATCTTTGCCACTGCGAGAATCGCCGGCTGGGTTGCCCACAGGATGGAAGAGGTCACAAGCAACGCCAGAATCATGCGTCCCGCTTACAGATGTGTGGCGCCGGTCAAGGACTATATCCCTCTGGGAAGCCGCGAAGGAAAGGTATAATTTCAATACATAAAAAGCCCGAAACCGGGGAGAGTTTGACATGCCCCCTGTCAAGTAGACAGGGGGCATGTCACAGTTCTCCGATTTCGGGCTTTTTTAATTCAGGTCCTTTATCAATGCGGTGAAGTCGATCCACTCCACTTTGTCCTTGAGATATTTGTCTATTCTCTCACAAACCAGCCGGAACGCCTTCATACCTGTCCTTCTGCCGCAGGAATCAAGGGACTGGACATGGGTCAGCATGACTATAGGACTGCCGATTTTGATCTCCTCAATTATCTGTCCGGATTTTCCGTCGGCGGTGATGTAGAGATCGGCGATGGAGTTAACATATTCATCGGAAGACTCCTCGCATTCCATCGTCTGCCAGAAATAGTCACGGACGGTGGAGGACACGGAAATTACGATTCTGTCGCCGTCACGTATCACGACCTTTGGCTCGTTGCCCAGGTTTGTGCTGTTGGTGTGCAGGAAGTACCATGATTTCTTCACCCCCAGCACACGGTCAAATGCCCCGGCAATAGCGTAACCGTACTCCTCCTCGCAGCCTATACCCGCGTCCCAAGGGGATGTGACACCCGTAGGTGTAAGTTCCGCTTTATGGAGAAGCTTAATCGCCAAAGCGATATAGGGAGTCAGTGTTTCCCTTGTCTGAGCGTCCACCCAGTGCTTTTCGTCCTGCTCAAAAAATCCACCGGTTTCGATGTCATAGGCGTTTGAGTGGGTGAGAATCTCCGGGCAGATATCAAATACAGGCATTATGTCTGTTTTTACCTTCTCTATCCACCCTCTGAGCTGTTCTTCAGGGATACCTTCGACACCGTTTATGATGTCTCCCTTGCAAGAGGGCATGGGGATGACGGAGTATTTTCCCTTTACCCCATAGGCTTTTATTATATCGCAGAATTCCGTGATGTCACAGAAAGGTGATCCGTCGTCAATTATCAGAGAGATTGGCACCTTTTTCATTTTGCTTATCCTTTCCCGTATTTACAAAACCCGCGGCACAATTGTACCGCAGGTTTTTTTATGTTAAATTGTGATTTCAACCTTGGACTGGTCGTAGGTCTCCAGGAACTTGCCAATGTCCTCTATAGCCTTTGTGAGCTCCTCAGGTCTGGGAAGCATAACAAGACGGAAGTGATCCGGTGTCTTCCAGTCGAAGCCACTACCGGGAATAAAGAGCACGTTTGTGCCGTGGAGCACGTCCATGGCAAACTGCCTGTCGCTTACAATGTTGTACTTCTTTATGTCTATTTTCGGGAAAAGATAGAAAGCGGCGCGGTTCTTGACATATGTAATGCCGGGGATCTTGTCAAGAGCCTTTGTTGTAGCCTCGCGCTGCTCGTAGATACGGCCGCCGGGCACCATCATTGCTCTTGTGCTGGCGTCGTCCTCAAGAGCGGCGGGGATAACAAGCTGTGTCAGGGCGTTGCCGCACAGACGCATGGCAGCCATCTTCTGGACAGCGGCAAGCATGGGAACGGTGAACCAGTCGGGACCGGAAACCACCATCCAGCCGCAGCGGAAGCCACAGATGATGTGGGACTTGGAAAGACCATTGAAGGTGATAACAGGCATATCGGGAGCGATAGCCGCTGTAGACTCGTGTACCAAATCGTCCATAACCAATCTGTCGTATATTTCGTCGGAGAGGAGAACAAGCTTATTGTCGCGGGCGATCTTAATAAGACCTTCGACGACCTCTCTGGGGTATACGGCGCCTGTGGGGTTGTTGGGGTTTATGAGAAGGAGAGCCTTTGTTTTTGGTGTAATCTTTGAGCGGATATCTTCAAGATCCGGGTACCAATCGGACTGCTCGTCGCAGATGTAGAGCACCGGCTTCGCCTCGGCGATATATGTCAGGTTCGTCCACAGTGAATAGGAGGGGGCGGGGATAAGGATTTCATCGCCGGGATTAAGCAGCGTGGTGGTAACCATGGAGGCAATCTCACTTACACCGTTGCCGATGAACACATTGTCAGGTGTGATGTTTTTGAAACCCTTCTTCAGGTGGTAGTTGCAGATAGCGCGGCGGGCATCGGGCATACCCTTCAGATCGCAGTAACCAACGGCCTTGTCCGCGTTCTCAAGGAGCGCCTTTCTCACGCTGTCGGGCATGCCGAAGCCGAATGTTGCGGGGTTTCCCGTGTTGAGCTTCAAAACAGGTATGCCGGCAGCGGACATTCTGTTGGCTTCAACGAAGATGGGACCTCTTATATCGGAATGGACATGTTCCATTCTCTCGGATGGGCGAAAATCAAACATCTTTACGGTCTCCTTTGCGTATTATTTTGGGAATTATACATATTATAGCATTCTTGTTCCATTTTTTCATTATTGAAATTACAGATTTTCCGCAACCTGCGGCGCTGATTATGGTTGAAAATGTATAGCGTATATGCTATAATTAATTACAATAAATAAATATAAGGAGGATATGCTTTTATGAATATAGCGATGCTCAGCGGCTGGCACGTTCATGCCAAAGGATACGCCAATGAAATCAACTCCTGCGAAGGCTTTAATGTTACTGCCGTATGGGACGAATTGCCGGAGAGAGGAAAAGAGTGGGCGGCAGAGCTTGGATGCACGTTCTATCAGAACCTTGATGAGCTTCTTTCTGACGATACAATCGACGCGGTGGTGGTAAACGCTCCCACAAACATGCATCCGGAGGTAATAATCAAAGCCGCTGAAGCGGGAAAAGCCATATTCACTGAAAAAGTGCTGGCGCTTACTCTCAGCGAAGCTGAGAGCATTAAGGAAGCTGTGGAGCGTAACAACGTGCTCTTCACCATATCCTATCCCCACAGGCTGCGTCCAACGCTTATTAAGGCAAAGCGCATTGCCGAAAGCGGCGACATAGGAAAAATCACCTACGCCAGGGTAAGAAACGTCCATAACGGCAGCGTTGCCGACTGGCTCCCGCCACACTTCTATGACAAGACCCAATGCGGCGGCGGCGCCATGATAGACTTGGGCGCCCATCCGATGTACACACTTGAATGGATATGCGGCAAGCCAAAGAGTGTGGTATCCATGTTCACAAATGTCACAGACCGTCCCGTTGAGGACAACGCGGTGAGTGTGCTTGAGTTTGAAGGGGGCATAATCGGTGTGTCTGAGACAGGCTTTGTCTCAACCGGGAACCCCTATACGCTTGAGATAAGCGGTACCGAGGGAGCTATAATGCTTCACGGCGCAGACTTTTCCTTCTGCGGCAAGTCAACGGAGGGCAAATGGACAAAGATAGATGTTTCAGACAAGGAAGCCCTCTACCCCATAAAACTCTGGGCAGAGTGCCTGACTACCGGCAAGGATTCGCCTTTCCCCATAGACGAGGCAGTGTCTCTCTCCGCTCTCATGGAGGCGGCTTATGAGTCCTTCAGAACGGGAAAAAAGGTAAAAGTCAAGTAAATCGGTTTTGAGGTCCGGGGAGTTCTTGCCGGACCTCGTTTTAGATTGTTTAAAAACCGTCTTATAATATACAAAGACATTTTGTCTCTGTGTATGTATAATTATATCAATAAACTGAGGAGGTGCTTATTTATGTATCGTATAGGTGTTGTCAACATTGATACTTCCCATCCCAAAGCTTTTTCCGATTATCTGCGCAAAGGTGACAGAGCGAGGTACACGGCGGTTTTCAACGAGGGTTTCCGCGGAGACGACGAGGTTGAAGGCTTCATGTATACAAACTCTATAGGAAAGCGTCATTATTCCCTTTCAAAAATGGCGGAGGACGTGGATATCGGCTTCATTCATGGCTGCAACTGGAACAAACATCTGTCTCGCGCAAAAGCATTCATTGAAGCAGGAAAACCGGTGTTTATCGACAAGCCCATTGCAGGCAACCTTCGGGACTGCCTTGAGCTTGAGTGTCTCGCCGCCTCCGGAGCGAAAATTTACGGCAGCTCTTCTCTGCGTTACGCAGAGGAGGTAACCTCCTTTCTGGCTCAGCCCGAGGATGAGCGTGGAAAAATCGTACATATCACAGCCACAGTTGGAGTAGATGAATTTAACTACGCGATTCATGCGGTGGAAACAATCATGGGACTTGTGGGATTCTACGCGAGAGCCGAGTCTGTTACCTATATTGGAAGAACAGGATTCCCCGGAGCCGAGTGTGACAGCTATTTCGTCCGCTTTAAAGACGGCGTTTCCGCCAACTACCACATTTACCTTAATTGCTGGCAAGCCAGCACCATGACAGTTATCACTACTAAAAAGACTGTTTGCGGCGCCATCGCCGCGGGGGTTGCCTACGGAGCCTTGCTCGATCGCGTCTGCGATGCTCTTGACGGAGACGAAAGCGGAATCGCACCCGTGGAAAGTCTGACAGAATCAATAAAAATCATGCTCGCAGGCCGTTCCTCCCGCCTCAAGGGAGGCGTGCCCGTGCGTATATGCGAGCTGACTGAGGCAGACGAGGGTTTCGACGGGGATCTGTTCGAGATTGGCTACGCCGCCGCTGCCAGAAAGCTCTACATAACGGAGGACAAAAAATGATTACAATAAAAAAAGCCGTTGCCGACTTCATCCGTGAGCCTCTTTTAAGCCCTTTCGGCTTCAAGGGAGGTCATGTCAGCGAGATATGGCAGAGCGTGGTTCGCCTTGAAAGTAACTCATATAAAAGCCTCGGACTGGGCATCCAAAGCGTGCTCTGGTCCGACGCAGGGGTGTTCGCGGGGAACTGCCCCGCCGGAGGCAACGCCATAATGTTTGCCATGACCTGTCACGCCGCAAAGCTTCTCAAGGGAATGACCTTCGAGAACCCCGGGGAGCTCCTTGACAGACTTCTGCCCCCCGTGCTGGAGTATGGTAAACTTATTTCCGGCTTTCCCTCCATGCGAATGACCTTTGCCCTCAACGCGCTTGTACCTATCGATCTGGCGGCATGGGTGCTGTACGCAAGGGAGAACAAATTAGATAACTTTGACGATATAATCCCCGACTATGCCAGCAGCGCTATGACGCACCGCCATAGCGCTCTGTCGAAAATCCCGCTTATCACCTACGGTCTCGGGCGTGAGGACATTGAAAAGATTCTCTCTGAGGGCAGCTTTGTGCTGAAAATAAAAATCGGCTCCGACCCGGATGGGGATGGAGACGTGAAAAAAATGCTTTCCTGGGACAAAAGCCGATTAAGCCTTATCCATGAGCTGGCGGATAAATACTCAACGGAACATACCGATAGCGGAAAAATCGCATATTATCTTGACGCCAACGGGCGGTATCCCGACAAGAATACGCTGCTGCGACTCCTTGACCATGCGGATAAAATCGGCGCGCTTGACAGGATCGTGCTCCTTGAAGAGCCCTTTGATGAATTGAATGAGGTTCCCGTACATGACGTACCCCTGAGGCTTGCTTCCGACGAGAGCGCCCACTGCGCCGACGACGCGGTGCGCCGCATAGAACTGGGCTACAGTGCCATCGCCCTTAAGCCCATCGCCAAAACCCTGAGCATGTCGTTTCGCATCCTGAGGGAGGCTTATGAAAGAAATGTTCCCTGTTTCTGCGCAGACCTTACCGTTACGCCGATTATGCTTGAGTGGAATAAGAGTTTCGCCTCAAGGCTCTCCCCACTGCCAGGTCTTCGCACCGGTGTAGTGGAGTCAAACGGCGACCAGAACTATGTCCGCTGGGAAGAGTTGTGCTCATATCATCCCTTAAAGGGCGCAAGTTATATAACTCCTGTGGGAGGAGCCTTCCGCCTCGGTGATGAGTTCTACCGTGACAGCGGCGGCATATTCCTTGACAGCGAATACTAT
>JAAZBA010000136.1 GCA_012514045.1 Clostridiales bacterium
GCGGACATGATTTTATCAATCGCTAATATAGATGTGCCGAACGCTTCTAATCTTCCGGACAACGCAAGCCTTGATTTGCTTACCCAGTTCGATCTGTCAAACGATTTAATCAACCCTTCAAAGTATCTTATGTGGCAGGATCCTCTGCTTGGGCAGTTCGATTATGAACTTACAAAGTGTGATTTTGCTAAGCATTTTCATACACAAGGCGATAAGCTTCGCACATATATTGGGAGATATCCACATTGGGATTCTTGTCTTCGTTTCTATATAGCACTGTGTGGTGTTCTTGAAGACAAATGCACAATTGGAGTCGACATAAAAGCTGCGTATGATGCGAATGATTGTGATAAGCTAATGGAAATTGCGAATGATCGTATCCCGAAGCTTGTAGAAAAGCTCGATAATATGTGGAAGGCAAACCGCGAACTATGGTTTGAGCGCCATAAAGCTTATGGCTGGGAAGTTCTTGAACGTCGCTACGGATGTCTGACAACAAGATTGAATACAGCAGCCTATAGGCTTATTCAATACTGTCGGGAAGAAACCAAAGAAATCGAGGAGTTAAAGGAACCTCGTCTCCCTTTCTGTCACAACGACACCGGAGAAATTTTATATTACAACGATTATCTGCATACATCTACCGCATGGGGTCGGTAAGAAAAGCGGCAGGATACACCCGAAACGGAGTGTATCCTGCCGCTCCTTTATACTTCTTCGATTCTCTTATTATCAAATGTCCTTATCCATTTGAATCTGTTTACTTTGAATATTGCTACAAAGCATTTAAGTATCTGATCAGCTTTGAGGCAGATGAACACTATTGTGGGGGGTAAATTCAGTACATAAGCGGCTATCAGGGATGTTGGGAGAACTATACCCCACATGAATATGAGATCATTAATAAAAACAAATTTTGTATCGCCACCACCGCGGACTATTCCGCAGAGGCATGGCATCTGATAAGCTGAACCTACCGATGTAACAGACAATATAGTCATGAATGTTATCGCAAGCCGTCTCGTCTCCACAGAAACAGCATAAATAGTGATTATTATGTCCTTAAAAAAGAACAATGTATGTCCCGTCACGATACCAATGCACAGGAACAATATCTGAAGAGTTTTAGCATAACTTTTGACCATGCCTATCCTTCCCTCTCCAATTGTCTTGCCAATAAGCACACTGGCACCAGATGCGGAGGAATTTGAAACAACTGTTACCACCTGAAATACTGTTGTGGCAATGGAGTTAGCTGCTATTGTTGTGCTACCCATATGACCGAGGATTGATGTCTGAACACCCATTGCTATACCCCAGGAGGCGCCGCTGGCTACTACAGGCATAGCCACTTTTAAGAACTGCCAAAACAGTGATTTTTGATACATGAAGAATGATCTCAATTTTACATTAAGCTTTTTATCGAAAAACTTCAGGTAGATAATAGCAACAGCTGTTTCAGTTATTCGGGCAATCAGGGTAGCGATAGCTGCGCCTTCAGCCCCCATCTCTGGAAATCCGAACTTACCGAAGATAAGAATATAGTTAAGGCTGATATTTATTACAAGAGCAGATATATTTACAGCAAACCCCACCTTTACAGTTTCAACACTGCGGAGTGTAGCAAGGAGTATGCTTGTAATAGTTTGGAAGATATATGTCATGCTGGCAATACGCATATACTTGATACCAGTTTCTATAATCTCCATGTCGTTCGTCAGTAGCTTGAGGGTAAATTGCGGGAATATGTTGACAAGCAGATAAAAGAGAAGAGCAAATGAACAGCCAAGAAGCATACCGATTGAAGATATTCTCTTGACCTCATCCAAATCCTTTTTTCCCCATGCTCGAGACGCCATTACAATGACACCTTCGGTAAGTCCCCCTAGGGTCATCGTCATGAGGAAATGAATCTGATTGACAAGGGCAATAGCTGCCATTGCGGTTTCGCTGTATGCACCGATCATAATATTATCGGCAAGATTTACGCTGAATACAATAATATTCTGCAATGCGATTGCGAAGGTCAGTTTGAAAAACGTTTTATAA
>JAAZBA010000173.1 GCA_012514045.1 Clostridiales bacterium
ATATAAAACCGTTTGAGAACAGATCCTCGCTGGCGATAAAGTATATCGGCTGGCGGAAGGATATACTGATGAAAAACTGGTCAAAAGCCGTCTGGTGGTTCATCACAATAAGGCTCTGGGACGTGCGTTTTATTCCCATATTCTCCACCACTGCGCCGTATACCAGGTAAGCGAATATACGAAATGGCCAGTAAAGTATATCGCGGATTATTCCGTGACGGGGGTAAATCCATTTTTTCATTTTTTTCATTTGGAAATCCTTTCGGGAAACGATGTATATCTGAATGTCTTAGGACGTTAGAACAGAAATCCCTCCGAGAGAATATGTACCTCCACATTAAAGGGTATAATAGCTCCATTTTTATATATTGTAAGCCTGAAACCTCAAATAACCCTCAACTGACCTTTGTTTTAAAACATAATATTGAAAATTTACAATATGTTCATTATTTACGCCGTATTTCTTGTGCTGTACTGCAACGCTTCTGTGCTATACTTAAATAATAGGGAGGTGAGGTGAGGTGTTTCGAATTCTTGTGGTTGAAGATGACACGGAGCTGCGGGAGCTTTTTTGCGAGGTGCTCTCCTCCAATGGCTATACTATAATACCGGTATCCGACGGGCTTGAGGCTCTTGAGGTTATGGAGCATACTCTTGTAGATCTTATCGTGTCCGATATAATGATGCCTCACATGGACGGATATGAACTTACAAAGGCTCTTCGCGAATCCGGCAATACTGTACCCATACTGATGATAACCGCCCGGGATGCTCCGTCTGATAAGCGTGAGGGATTCAGACTCGGCACTGATGACTACATGGTCAAGCCCATTGACGTGGATGAGATGGTTTGGCGCGTGGAAGCGCTTCTCAGGCGCGCTTCCTTAGCCAGCAGCAGAATAATTACTGTTGGCTCAACAACGCTTGATTTCGACTCCCTAACTGTCACTGCAGACAATATCTCGATTGAACTCCCTCAAAAGGAGTTCGGGGTTCTCTTTAAGCTGCTTCTCTCCCCCGGAAGGATATTCACACGCCGCCAGATTATGGACGACATCTGGGGGCTTGAAAGCGAAACCGATACCCATACACTTGAGGTTCACATAAGCAGGCTCAGAGAGCGGTTGAGAAGCAATCCGGATTTTGAGATAGTCACCGTACGTGGACTTGGTTATAAGGCGGTGAAGAGATCATGAGGAATAAAATAGCCTCCGCAAGGCGATCAATCAGGATAGCGGCTATCTTTTCAGCCCTTGTGTTCCTGATTTTAGCCCTAACAATGATTATCACCGTAACTGTGACGATGTTCCTCTACCGCCGTGACATCCTCCGTTTGCAGCGGCTTGAGGTCACCATCCCCGTCTATGCCGGAATAAGCGTGATTGTGGGCACTATAATGTCCCGATTTGCGGGTAAGCGTCCCATTGGGCGGATCATTGAAATAAATGAAGCCACAAAGGAGGTCGCCAGGGGGAATTTTGATGTTGTCGTGGACGAGGATATACAGGCTACGGAACTGCGGGAAATGGCTCACAGCTTTAATATTATGACCCGTGAGCTTGCCGCGAAGAAGCTTTTACACACAGACTTCATTGAAAACGTTTCCCATGAGTTTCGCACTCCCCTGTCGGCTATTGAAGGTTACGCAATACTGCTGCGGCGCAAGAGCGTTTCCGACGAGATGAGAGTCGAGTACGCAAAAAAAATACTCAACAATACCCAGCGACTCACTGCTCTTACCGGAAATATCCTTTTATTATCAAGACTTGAGCCAGGGGAGCTCATTTTGGAAAAAAAACCTTTCTCCCTTGACGAGCAGCTGCGTGAAATCATTCTTATGCTTGAAAGCGAATGGACTGCAAAGGATCTTGAGCTGGATATCGAGCTTGAAAGTATCACCTACAGCGGTTCACGTGAGCTTCTATATCACGTATGGCATAATCTGCTTACAAACGCTGTAAAGTTTTCTAACAAAGGCGGGAAAATCATTATTCGCCTGTCTTCCTTTCCCG
>JAAZBA010000002.1 GCA_012514045.1 Clostridiales bacterium
ACACAAAAAAGTTGTCGCAGGTTATGGCTCCTCTATATACCATCATGAAAACCACTCCTAAGATGTTTGTGCTGGACGATAACGACAATATGATTCATATAGAAGCTGTGTCAAACATGCTCAAGTCCACATATAATTATTACCAGTGGCGCTTCTGCGAGAATGACGGAGAACTGTATGTAACCACATTTGACACATCTATTCTCTTCGAGCATGTCATCGATATCTCCCTGTCAACACTTCTGAAAACTTTTCTTCAGGTTATGGCTCCGGAGCTTATGGACCTAAAAAATAACCTCACAAGAGTCGCCATGCCGGAGAGAAACACTCTACTCACAGCGACAAATTGTCTCCTGAATCTGGCGAAGATCAATGAACTTACCGACCTTCAGATAGACGAAGCACTGGCCTCTATTGCCCTTTTGTCATCATCGGGAAAGAATATAGACATCCCCGCTACTCTTAGAACTCTTCTGAAAACCGTAGACGCGGAGGGCATCAGAATGTTGATGGAGATGCGCTCAAGACTTAAAACTTCTGCCGGAGGCTTTGATGTGTTCAAGACATCCGACGGCGAGAGCTGGTCAATGATACTGGACGATGGCTGCAATGATCGATTCAACTACGGCGGACGTACAATCATCAACCACAAGTCCCAGCTATATATTGCTACCGCCAACCCATTCTTCGGCTCTCAGCTTTGGAGACTTACAAAAACTGTAAAAACCCCCTATGTAAAGCCGGAGAAACCCGAAGGTGGTGCACCGCAGGCTGCAGAAGCGATAGCGAACACATATACCATAGCATTAAACCCTAACCGTGGTGAGCTCGACAATGTCGTTCTCACAACCTCTACCGATGGTACTTTAGAGAACCTGCCCATACCGGAACGTGAAAATTATTCCTTTGCCGGATGGTACAATGCTCCCACAGGTGGAAGCCTTGTGGATACAAATACAGTATTCATAGCTGACACTACATTGTATGCAATGTGGAAGCTTATAAGACCTGAATATACCTTAGATACTGTATCCACATTATCTGATAAAGCAATTGCAGCTATCAACGGCACAAGACATATTATTCAAGTAACCGCCAGTGAGGGCGGCAGAGTAAGCCCTGAAGGCATAAAGATAATAGTAAAAGGTGGCAGACTTACGGTAACGGCTTTCCCCAATGAAGGCTACAGTATAGCAAGCTTCATAGTGGACGGGGAAGACAAAGGAAATATTTTTTACTACACATTCAAGAATATAAAAGAAAACCACAGGGTAGAAGTGGTCTTTGTAAAGTAAAAATTAATAAAAACAGCTGCGCGGTTCTTAAGTTGCTTAGCTGTTTTGCCGTCTTTGCAAACATAAAAGCCTCCGGACTAAAATCCGAAGGCTTTTTATGTTTATATCAATAGAAAGATTATCTCTTGATCATCTTGCGCAAGTTTTTGATAGCGGCGCCAACCATAAGATAGCCTGCTTCCTCGTTGAGTCTTGTGTATGTAGAAGCTGTAGACTCGTATCCGCCCAGACGCTTAGCTTCACGAGTGTATACATAACCTAACTGAGCATTTGTAAGCTCAGATACAATATTCATCTTGTAAGGAGAACCATTTTTAACCATATGACCGAAAATACAGAACATCTCGCCAGGTAAACCTGTGAAGGCAAGATCTCCCAGAGCGATTGACATAATCTCACACTCAATTTCGCCGCCGCCCATCTCAAGAGCTTTTTTCATCTCCCTGACAATAAGGTGATGGAATGTTGGGTTGGCAATTTCCTCTGCTGTGGGCAAACGGATTTCAGCTGTGATAAATTCTCTGTCAACATCAACGGAGATGTCGGCAGATGTCTCTATTTTATCGAATAAATCAATAACTGACGCAGCGAGAATCTCGCCAATTTCCTTATAAGTACGTCTTTTAGCGTTTACAAAATCAATGTGATTGATGTTACCGCAGCAGCCGTTGAGGAACATAAAGCCGCAGTCGTAGCCGTACTTTGACTTTATGATGTTTCTTATAACTCCGGGATAGTCCGCGGAGAAGCTGTCACCGCCCACACAGTCAAGGTGGAGAGCGAAGTTAGTGATAACACCCATGGGGGAGCCATCCTCGTTGTCAATACGAACAACGATAAGCTGAGGATCGGTCACATCGGCTGGAAGCACGATATCATCGCTGTCCGGACGGGGATTAGTCTGCACTCTGCCGTCTGACATAACCCATCTGCGGTTGAACGCGACACCTCTCACGTCTGTAGAGGCATATCCCAGCTTAGCGGGAGCCATTCTGTTGAATGCCACAATACCGGCGTCTACCACACGTCCGATGAGGAACTCGATGTACTCCTCATTGCGCTCTGTATTGTAAAGCGTTGAAACCGGACCGGCTGTGTGGGAATGGATGGCAGCAATATAGATGTTCTCGCAGGATACGCCTGTAACACTATTGATGCCCTTTCTCATGCGTTTTACGTCTCTGGCGTCGATAACGATTGTGTCAAGAGAAATCATTATGACTGTCTTGACTCCATCGGTGAAAGCGTATGCGTGGGCAAAGAGGTTGTCCTTTACAGATTTGCTGGGTCTGTCATTAAATTGGCCCGGCATACAGAAGCCAAGCTTCGGAGTTATGTCACTTTCATAGAAACCACATTTAAACATTGTATTAATCCTTCCTTTAGGTGATTTGAGCGAGGGCATAATACACCCTCGCTCAAATATGAAATTGACTTATTTCTTGTTCTCGCTGATAACAGCCTTGACTCCGTCGATGCAAGCCTGAATGTGCTCAACCTCCCAAGTCGGATGGAGGAAGAGGGAGAATGTTACGCTGCGGAGACGCTTAGCATTGGGGCAGAGAACCTTGTCGTATTCGACACTTTCGGGATTGGTATATTCTTTGCTCCAGAAGGGGAAATGCGCTGTACCGAAGCCATATTTTTCCTTATAAGCAGCCTCTTCGTAAGCCTCAGGCCACTGAATGCCATAGCAGGGAATATTCTTAGCCTGGAGAGCCTTGACAAATTTCGGGGCATCAATGGAGAGAACATCAAGATCAATATTGATGGGATACCACCAGTAGGAGTTCTGACGTATTTCGTCATTGTAGGGAAGTTTTGCAATGCCTTCAAGTCCTGTGAAAGCTTTGTCGTACATAGCTGCGTACTTGTAACGGCGGGCAAGGTTCCAATCGTCATAACGCTTCATTTCGTTGATACCAATGATAGCCTGAATCTCTGTCATACGGTAGTTGAAGCCCACGCGGCGATGGATATAGGGAAGCTTCTCCTCAAGAGCCAACAAGTTCATGCGTGTACGTACATCGTAACCGTGGTCACGGAAAGAGCGGCACTCCCAGCCGAGATCCTCGTCATTTGTAATAACCATGCCGCCTTCACCGCCTGTGGTGAACTGCTTGGACTGGCAGAAGGAATAGCAACCTACGTCGCCTACGAGACCTACGTATGTATCGCCAAACTTACCGCCGATTGACTGTGCGCAGTCTTCGATAATCTTCAGGTTGTGTTTCTTCGCAATCTCAAGGATAGGACCCATATCCGCTACAACACCGTAAAGGTGAACAACAACAATACCCTTTGTGCGCTCTGTTATTAGCTCCTCAATCTTTGCAGGATCGATTGTGTGGTCGTCTGTTACATCGCAGAATACGGGGATAGCACCGGCTTGTACAACTGCGAATGAGCTGGCGATAAAGGAATAGGAGGGGACAATAACCTCATCGCCCGGGCCGATGCCTAAACAGGATATACCGATGTGAAGAGCAGCTGTTCCGTTTGTGCAGGAAATAGCCATCTTGGCGCCTGTCCACTTGCGGAAAACCTCTTCGAATTCCATACCCTTGGTACCTACCCAGTAGTTGACCTTGCCGCTCTTGATGGGCTCAACAATGTCTTTCGCTGTATCGGGATGGAACTGGGGCCACATGGGAAAGCCGAGCTCGGTAATTCCGGCTGCGTTCATAACTTTTTCTGCCATCTTAATAAACTCCTTTTCAAAAAATATAGTTGCAATTTATATAGTTATATTATATAATATATTTGAGGGAAAAACAATAACAAATCACAATTCCGATAACATACGAAATGCACATCTTAACTTATTCCTATGTCGAAAGGAAGTGACAAAAGGTAATGAACAAGATAGACAGCGTATTCTACCAGAAAGGTGAATTGAGCCCGGATTTTGAGCTTGAGATGCGTGAAATCAGGAATCAGGCAGATGCACTTTACCAGGGTTATGGGAAATATGACCTGCATTATCATAGCTTTTGGGAGATAGACTACGTCATATCTGGAGAGGGTGTGAACATATTTGCCGGAAACGTATACACTTTTGAGCCCGGCGACATATATATAATAAAACCATATCAGTACCACAACGCCTATACTACAAGTGATATAATGATGCTTTGCATTCAGGTAAACCTGGACAGCGTGGTAAAGAGCATTCTTCCTGAAAATCTTTTCTCCATCGGCGACGGAAATTTTGAGAACCTTATCCGCAGCTCCTTTCCTCACTACGAAAAAATTAAGGCGCCCCTCGAACGTATACGCCTGGAATGGGAGAAAAGGCAGCCGATGTGGCAGACTGTGGCAAGGCTCAGTGTTGCGGATCTGTTTATCAATCTGTCCCGCTACTGCGGTAAAGAGGGGGAGAACAACATACAAGTGGCGGAGCACGCCGGAATACGCCGCGCTTTGGAGTTCATAAACTCAAACTACACTAAGCCCATCCGTCTCGATGAGGTTGCCGGCAAAGCGATAATGAATAAGAATTATTTCTGCGCTGTGTTTAAGAAGCACGTGGGATGTACATTCTACTCCTATGTAAATAATCTGAGATTGAAGCTTGCCTGCACGCTTCTCCGCATGACAGACCAGTCCGTTAAGGAAATCTCCATTAACTCAGGTTTCAGTGACATTTCAACTTTCAACAAGGCGTTTAAGAAGGCATTCGGTATCACTCCTACGGTTTACCGCACGGAAATGTACGGAAAACCAAAGCAGTCTTCTATTTCAAAAAGCTCTCAATAATAGCGTTAGCAATGCGCTCGGAGGCATGGCCGTCACCGTATGGATTGGCGGCTTTTGCCATTTTTTCATACAGCGCCTTGTCCCGCATTAGCTCGCTTGCCAAAGAGTATATGACCTCTGTATCAACTCCCGCAAGTTTTAGGATACCTGTATCAAGCCCCTCAGGACGCTCTGTTTCCGTGCGGAGAACGAGAGTAGGCACTCCGATGGCAGTAGCTTCCTCTTGAATACCGCCGGAGTCGGTCATGACGAAGTAACACTTGCTCATGAGATTGTGGTTGTCGGTGACATCTGTAGGCTCAAGAAGATGTACCCGGGGCACATCCCCAAGCATTGGGAATACAGTCTCTCGAACTACGGGATTTAAGTGAACTGGCCATACGATATGAAGCTCAGGAGAATCAGAAACAAGTCTCTTAACTGCATTACAGATGTTCTCAATGCCTTGACCAAGGTTTTCACGTCTGTGTGCGGTGAGAAGGACATACTTACCGTCAGAAAAGTCGATGCTGCGGAGGAATTTATTATTATACTCGTAGCCGTCTCTGACTGTATACTTCATGGAGTCGATAACTGTGTTGCCGGTGACGAAAACATTTTCAGTAATGCCCTCTGCGGCAAGATTAGAACGGTTGAGTTCTGTGGGAGCGTAATGATAGGTGGCGATACGTCCCGTGAGACGTCTGTTCATCTCCTCGGGATATGGTGAATATTTGTCAAAGGTGCGAAGACCTGCTTCCACATGACCTACGGGAATCTTCTCATAGAAGGCAGCGAGTGAAGCTACAAAGGAGGTTGTGGTGTCACCATGTACAAGCACGATGTCTGGCTTCGCATCCTTGAGCACTTTTTCTAGTCCCAAAAGAATTCCGGTGGTAATCGTATGGAGTGTCTGACGTTCCTTCATGATGTCAAGGTCGTAATCGGCTTTTACACCGAATATATCCATAACCTGATCCAGCATCTGGCGATGCTGCGCTGTTAGGCAAACAATGGACTGAATTTCCGGTCTCTTCTGAAGCTCAATAACCAGGGGGCACATCTTGATAGCATCAGGACGTGTGCCGAAAATGCTCATTACTTTAATTTTCCTCATGATTTTCTCGCTTTCGGTATGTTTTTGGATATTATATCACAGAATAAAGAAACAATCAACATGCGCTCCATATTTATTTAAGCTTCGGCGGCGGCAGAGGTATTATAATTCCGAAATAATCCTCCGCAAATGAGCGCAGGACTTCATACTGATTTGTAGAGCTCATGGGGCGGTCAAGAAGACCTCTTTCGTCAAGATATTCGGAAAGCCGGGAAAAAAGCTCGAACGGGGTAAGTTGGGATGAATCAACGACAAACTCAATATATTCTCTGTTTCGCGCTTTGTTGTAGTATACATCCAGAACATAGGACATGCATTTGAGCTTTATCACTTCCTCATGTGATATGCAGTCGGTGGAGATAACTTCATAGGGAGCATAATGACGGTATACTATACCGTATTTCTCGCATTGAGTCTCAATAACGGATCCTGGGAGCACCTTCAGAAACCCAAGCTGAAGCATATCAGCGTTAAGGGCATACGCCTTGTTGAAGCTATGTTTAAAGCTCTCGAAACCTTCGAGTGGAAGCCCTGCGATTAAATCAATGTGTACGTGACAGTTTCCCGATTCTGTCAGAGCAAGGATGTTATTCCTTACAAGTTCAAGATTTGTCTTTCTT
Organism: Clostridiales bacterium; assembly: GCA_012514045.1. Classification (GTDB taxonomy): domain Bacteria; phylum Bacillota; class Clostridia; order Oscillospirales; family QAMX01; genus JAAZBA01. The sequence continues at coordinate 6,771 of JAAZBA010000002.1, forward strand.
CTTACAGCTTCAAGGGTGTTTTCGTTAAAAGACTGAATGCCCGCTTCAATCTGAAACTTTCCTTTGGGAGCGGAGCTAAGAATTTCAAGCATTTCATCGTTGAGCAAATCCGCGGCAATTTCAAGATGGATACACATATCCCCGGTCCCAGAGGAGAAAAATCTCATCAGCTCCGCAGCTCTTGATTTGTTGGCATTGAAGGTTCGATCCACAAGCTTCAAAGTCTTTACACCTCTTGAAGCCAGAAACTTTACCTCCCGCTTAACTCTGTCAATCGAAAGCTCGCGCAGACGTGAACCTCCTGGGCAGATTTCGCTGATGCTGCCGGAGAGGCAGTAGGTACATCGAAAAGGACATCCCCTGGCGGTTTCGTAGTATATGAGCCTGTTTTCTGCTTCCCCATGGGTAAGGTTTTCATAGGGGAACGGAGAATCGGGAAAGGCGTCGTCAAGCTCATACATTTGAGAGGGTGAATGTGTTGTTTCCTTGATAAGGGACTTTAATAGCAGAGGGAAGCTCTGCTCAGCCTCGCCGCAGATAATATAGTCAATAAAGGGGTAATCCCGTTTGAGTTCTTTAGCCTTGAAGCTGACTTCAGGTCCTCCGAGGATGATAATAACCTCTGGTAATGCGCTTTTTATATCCCGGGCAAGCTTTAAAATATAATCGATGTTCCATATATAGCAGGAAAAGCCCAAAAAATTGGGCTTACTGCTTATAATATGTCGATAGGGGATAAATGAGGGCTGATTGATGTTAAACTCCTCACAAACTACCTCCACGAAAGGCTCGCTGACCGCGCGAAGTATGCGGACAGCAAGGTTTGTGTGTGAGTATTGGCTGTTAACTGCCGCAAGGAACAGCTTCTTCATTTTGAAAGCTTGTTGAACAGGTCGGAAAAGATAGCGTCACGGTCTACATGGTAGACATATTTGATAAGATGACGGTTGTGGTCAAAGCTCCATCTGGCTTCATCGGAAACAATGGGAGAATGCTCGTAAGTGGCACGGAGCATATCTTCATTCACGAGACAGGCTACAGCGGAAACATCCCATATAACCCTTGAAAACACCTGCCTGCCGCCGCCGCAGTTGCGGACGATGCTTGTAAGATAGGTGCCGATGTCGGTTTTGCCGTCAATATTTGCCTCAAGTTCCGGCACCGTAGTGGTGAGAGCGGACACAACTCCCATACAAGGCAGCAGGATAAGAGGTACTCCACAGTCGAATATCACTCTTGCAGACTCGATGTCCTGATGGAGATTAAACTCCTTAGTGTCCGGCCAACTGAAGGAATGACCCCCTAGCCACACGATGACGATTTCATCGACAATGGCAGGTTCCATAAGAATAGCTGAAGCCACGTTTGTTATAGCTCCTATAGCTACCACATAAAGCGTCTCGTCGGATTTCATAGCCTTCTTTATCAGATCCCTTGCAGCGGGGGAATCGCAGGGCATCTCCCGTGAGCCTAAATATCTGTCAGAGCCGCGGAAGGCGAAACCTTCGGTATCATTGATGCCGTGGAGGGAGAGAATATTCAATATTTCCTTGTAGCTCTTCTCCATACCATCGGCAGGACCTGTGGAAAGTGAGTTATAGAACGGAGCGGCGTACACCGCCTCCAGTGACAGTCTGTCAGGAGAACGCAGAGCATAGGACAAGGCAAACTGGTCGTCTACCTCGTTGAAGGTGTCGGTATCCAGCACCATGCGCAGCTTGCCGGTTTTGGGTATCTTAAGTTTTTCAAGTATCTTTAAATTGTCCATGTATTTTCCTTCCCTTGTTCTCTTTCTATCTTATACGCTTTCTAAAGGCACGAGGACGTGCGAGAATCTCACTCATCACAACAGCTTTGCGAAGCTCATCCTTTGCCGATATCTGTTTTATTGTGATCTTTTCGGTTTCATTTTTTGTTTCTGTTTTTATATCCTGAGAGGGTAGCGGCTTGTTGTCCAAATAAAATCATCCTTTCGCTGTCAATATCACAGATCTGTAAGCATAATGATCCTTTGACCTGTTATCGCGGCTGATACAGAAAACTAAAGAGGAAAATTCCTCAAATTGAATGATAATGTTTCACAATTATACGTATCTGCTTGATGATATAATTTATTTCTTATCCTCGATGCTCTTTGTGTCAACGCTGCCAATGGATTCACGCATTTTCGTGTCAGCCATTATGTTCTGCATGTTGTAGTAGTCCATTACTCCCAGTTTACCTTCTCTGAGAGCGGAAGCTATGGCAAGGGGTATTTCGGCTTCGGCTTCTACAACTTTGGCACGCATCTCCTGAACGGAGGCCAGCATTTCCTGTTCCTTTGCTACCGCCATGGCGCGACGTTCCTCAGCCATAGCCTGTGCGATATGCTTATCAGCCTCTGCCTGATCCATTTGAAGCTTAGCGCCGATGTTGCGGCCTACATCGACATCCGCGATGTCTATGGAGAGAATCTCAAAGGCTGTGCCTGCATCAAGACCTTTGTCAAGCACAGTCTTGGAGATAAGATCCGGGTTCTCAAGCACTTCCTTGTGTGTCTCCGAAGAACCGACAGTGGTTACGATGCCCTCGCCGACACGGGCTATAATTGTCTGTTCGCCGGCGCCGCCAACGAGCCTGTCGATGTTTGCGCGGACA
>JAAZBA010000305.1 GCA_012514045.1 Clostridiales bacterium
CGAGAATATTTGCAAGGTCAGAGTTGATCCTCGCCACGATAAGATCATAGGTGAAACTGCCGTCCGCCGCGAAGGGCATCTCATGCAGTACGTAGTAGCGGACAGCGTCTACGCCAAACTTCTTTACAAGCTCCTCGGCATAAACAACATTGCCCTTGGACTTTGACATCTTGTCCTCGCCAAACAGCATCCAGGGATGGCCGAACACCTGCCTAGGAAGCTCTACACCCAGCGCCATAAGCATGATGGGCCAGTAGATGGTGTGGAAGCGGAGGATGTCCTTGCCTATCAGGTGAACATCGGCGGGCCAGTACTTCTTAAAGAGCTCCCCGCTCTCCCCGTCGGGATTGTAGCCCAAGGCGGTGATGTAGTTTGAGAGTGCATCTATCCATACATATACAACATGTTTGTCATCGAAGCTGACTGGAACTCCCCATTTGAAAGTAGAACGGGACACACACAGATCCTGAAGTCCGGGGCGGATGAAGTTGTTGAGCATCTCGTTTTTTCGGGACTCCGGCTGTATAAAAGAGGGGTTATCTTCAATATATTTTTCAAGACGGGCAGCGTATTTTGAGAGCTTGAAGAAATATGCCTCCTCATGCGCTTTGTAGACGGAGGCTCCGCAGTCGGGGCACTTACCCTCCTTTATCTGGGTCTCGGTATAAAAGCTCTCACAGGGTTTGCAATAATAGCCCTCATATTGACCTTTGTAGATGTCGCCCTGATCGTAGAGCTTCTTGAATATCTTCTGCACTATTTCTTTGTGTTTCGGGTCGGAGGTACGGATGAACTGGCTGTAGCTCACGTTCATGAAATCCCAAATGCGTCTGATTTCTCCCGCTATCTCGTCAACGTGCTGCTGGGGAGTCTTCCCCTCGCTCTTAGCCTGATCCTCTATTTTCTGACCGTGCTCGTCCGTACCGGTCAGGAAGTAAACGTCATAGCCCTCCATACGCCTATAGCGGGCTATGGCGTCCGCCAGCACCGCCTCATAAGTGTTTCCTATATGCGGAACCTTGGAGGTATACGCTATGGCTGTAGTTATATAATACTTTCCTTTGTCCATTTGCGATTTCCTTTCCTGATTACTCCATGAAATAATATAATATACCATATCCGCGGGTTTTTCAATAGGTTTGACTATTTATTTTTTCGATATACGACCGGTGATACTCCGGTTATCTGTTTAAATATGCGATTAAAATGGTTTACATTATTGAAGCCCACTTCGTAGCAGATGTCAAGCACCAAATTATCCGTGGTCTTAAGAAGCTCCTGCGCCTTTGATACCCTCAGATTGTTCAGGTGCTCGGTAAAGGTTCGTGAGGTTATGCTTTTAAACAGGAAGCTGAAGTATGACTGGGAGAGACTAAACTCCGCTGCCACTTCCTCTATGGAAATTTCTCTGTTGTAGTTCTCCTCAATGAAATCAAGGGAACTTTTAATAAGTGCCCTGTGTCTCTCATACAGCGGCTTTGATCTTGAGCTGTCCACGTAGCTTTCGAATTCCCTTCCCAATATCACCAGAAGCTTCAGGAGAAGAGATCTGACCATAAGGGAAAAGCCGCTCCTGCGCTCGATGTACTCCCTCTCCGCCTCCGCAAGAATTTTTTCAACCTCATCTCTTACTGGACCTATGAGGTTCAAGCGGGGACGGACAGCGTCAGCGTCTACCAAAAAAGGTTCAATATACGCAAAATCCAGGAAGCTGTCCGCTTTGCTTATATCGTCGAAGTTCTGGTTTATGAAGGTTGGGGTGAACTCAAACTCCACTATTTCGGCGGTTTCGTCTTCGTAAGGCTCTATTTTATGGGTAACATCGGGTGGAATGACGAATATATCACCTTTTACAACTTCACATTCCGTATTGTTTACCACATGGCGGGCACGGCCGCGGTTTACATAATTTATCTGCATGTATTTGTGCATGTGCAGCGGAGTATGTCCCTGCTGCGTGGTGTAGGTTTTAATAAATACGTTCAGCTCACCGTCAGGATTATCACTCATATGATATACAATTATATCCTGCCTGTTATCCATCCGCCATCACCCCCTACCGGTTTGAGTTCTTTACTCCTCCGTCTGTTCCTCGTCGCCGGACTTCATGCCGTAGAAGGCTGACATGGCTCTGTACGCCATGTACAGATCCAGCTTCGCAATTACCTCGTAAGGCGCGTGCATAGACAGCACCGGGACTCCAAGATCTACGGTGTCGATGTTGCGTTCGGACATATATCCCGCAACCGTTCCTCCGCCGCCCTGGTCAACCTTGCCCAGTTCACTTGTCTGCCATATAACATCCGCTTTATCGAAAGCGTCCCGAAGGGATGCGATATACTCTGCATCCGCGTCGCTGGAGCCGGACTTTCCTCTGGCTCCCGTATACTTCATCATGTTCACTCCGTAGTTGCAGTATGCGCTGTTTCTCGGCTCGGATACCTCCGGATAGTTGGGGTCGAAGGCGTTGCACACATCGGCAGAGAGACAGGATGAGGAGGAGAAGCAGCGGTTGACGGTTGTCTTTCCGCCGCAGAGCTCCTCGATAAAGTTATCAAAGAAATATGATTTCATGCCTGTGGAGCCTACGGAGCCTATTTCTTCCTTGTCAGCAAGCACACATAAGCATGTTTTTTCCGGAATTTTCTGGTCGAATATAGCCATTACAGAGGAATATGCGCAGACTCTGTCATCGTGACCGTAAGCGCCGACAAGGCTTCTGTCAAGCCCGATGTCGCGGGCTTCAAATGCTGGCACCGCGGACAGCTCCGCAGATAGAAAATCCTCCTCGGTAATGCCGTATTCATCGTTTAAGTACTCAAGTATCGCAAGCTTTACCCTGTCGGAACCCTCTGTATCGCTTTCAGAGGGTATGCTGCCGATGAGAAGGTTCAGGCTTTCGCCGGCAATACCCTCCTCAAGGGTCTTTTTCGCCTGATCCTTGCCAAGATGGGGCAGAAGGTCTGTAATTGTGAACATGGGATCCGTTGGACGGCTGCCGATTTCCACGTCAAACACGCTTCCGTCCTTCAATGCTACCACGCCATAGAGCTCCAGGGGTATCGTGACCCACTGGTATTTTCTGATGCCGCCATAGTAGTGTGTCTTGAAGAACGCCAACTCCTTATCCTCATATAGCGGGAGAGGCTTCAGGTCAAGTCTCGGACTGTCTATATGGGATGCCACGACACGGATTCCGTCGGACATGGGACGAGTGCCGATCGCAGCAAGGATTATATACTTGCTGCGGTTGACTGTATATATCCTGTCGCCGGGTCTTAATTTCATACCTCTGCTATAGGGCACAAAGCCATTTTTTTCCGCCAGAGCAACGGTGCTTTTTACAGCCATGCGCTCAGTCTTGGAGGCAGTTATAAACTTCTTGTAACCCTCGGCAAATTTAAAAATTTCCTTCTTTTCCGATGAGCATATTGTGTCGTATCCGTTCTTCTTTGTAAAAAACAGCTTATCTCTGGGATTTTTTTTGGTTGTATCCATGTCTCTCGCTCCTTTATCCTCAATATCCTTTATTATTTCCTCTATTCTCTCTCGGAGCGAATGCTCCGTGGAATTGTTTTCAACCATATATGTGCACCTGGATGAGTAGAATTCCTCATCAGGCTGGGACTCTATTCTCTGCAGAGCATATTCCTCTGATATATTGTCCCTTGCCAATATTCGGCTAAGTCTTACTTCCTTTTGAGCGGTTATTCCGATCGTTGCCCGGCAGAGTTTGTCCGCTCCGCTTTCAAACAGCAGCGGAGCATCAATTACCACAAACTCACAGCCGTTCGACTCAAGAGAACAAAGCCTCTCCTCTATTGTGAGCATCACATATCTGTGGGTAATGCTGTTGAGACGGGAAAGTTTTTCTTCACTTCCGAACACAAGCCTGCCCAAGCTCTTCCTGTCAAGTCTGTCTTCAACATATGCCGAAGGAAATTCCTCCCTCAACTCACGGTTCATTTCAATACTTGAAGCGAGCAGCTCGTGATAAATCCTGTCGGCGTCCAGCACACAGACGCCGAGATCCCGGAGTATGGACGCGGCGGTACTCTTTCCCGCTCCCGTTGTGCCGGTAAGTCCGATTATTCTCATTGTTATCGCTCCCAAAATAAGGTCTGTTCTTTTCCGACCTCTACTACATTGAAGCCGGCGGCTTTTTTAAGTCTGTTTGCCACCGCAAGCCCCACTCCTTCATCAGAAGGACACTGGGCAAGGATCTCCTCCACGCCTTCCATCTCATCAAACCTGCGCAGAGCGTCGAACAGATTGTGCGCCTGCGCTGCCATGTCATTTTTTGAGCCATATGAGACGGCGTTTTTAAACATATCACGGTATTCGTCAAAACAGAGCACTGCCATGTGCTCCCTTCCGCCGCATCTCCTTCTTATCTCCTCCGCAGTCAGAGCAGGAGCTCCGGTAAAAGCGGTAACAGGCGCCCTCGGGGCATAATGCCTGTACTTCATGCCAGGAGCCCTGGGCCTTTCGTCCGCTGTAAGCTTCCTTCTCAACGCCTCGTCAAGAATTATCTCGCAGCGCTCTATTCCCTGCTCCGAAAGAGCCTGGGATATGTCCTCAAGGGTTATCACCCCCGGCCGCAGAAGCCTTATGCTGCCCTTCTTTACGGATATAACCGTGGACTCAACCCCCGCGTAAGCGTCGCCTCCGTCCACTATTGCGTCTACCCGTCCGTTCAAATCCTCAAAGGTATGTGCAAAGGAGGTAGTGCTTGGTCTGCCTGAAAGGTTAGCGGAGGGAGCAGCCACAGGCACTCCTGAAGCTTTTATTATCGCTCTTGCTATAGGATGAGAGGGGAAACGGATTCCCACCGTGTCAAGCCCTGCTGTTACAATATCCGGTATGTGAGATTTTCTTGGCAGAACAAGGGTGAGCGGTCCAGGCCAGAGCCTTTCCGCCAAAGCTGCGGCTTCGGCGGGGACGTGGTGACACAACTCGCTCAGCTGCCTTCTTTCGCATATATGCACAATAAACGGATTGTCCGACGGTCTGCCCTTGGCTTCAAATACTTTGGCTACCGCCTTCGGGTTCAGGGCGTTGGCTCCCAATCCGTAAACCGTTTCCGTTGGGATCGCCACAATGCCTCCCGAGGCGATGAGCTCTCCCGCTCTGAGAATCAGGTCGCTGTCCCTCTTTATGTCGGAAATCCTGAGTATTTCGGTGTTCACTGTATCACTCTTTCGTGGAGATATACATATTTTATTATAACTCAAACAAGTACAAATTTCAATACCTAAAATGATGTTTTTGCGGAATCAGCAATTGTATACACGTTAATTCGGGATAAAACCATCTTTACGGCGGACAATCGCTCAATGGTATTCTTTTCGTATCAAAAATTTTTATATTCTCTCTTGACAAATTGTTGTTTCTGCATCTACTGTATATATACAGTAGATGCAGGGAGTGATGACGTGCGGTTATTTATCGACAATCGGAGCAACGCGCCGATATATGATCAAATTTATTCTCAGATAAAAAGCCAGATAATCAGCGGAGAGCTTAAGGAGAATGAGTCTCTCCCTTCAATACGAAATCTGGCGAAGGACCTTAGGATAAGCGTAATCACCACAAAGCGGGCTTACGACGAGCTGGAGAAAGACGGTTTTATATACACCATAGCCTCAAAAGGCTGTTTTGTGGCGAAGAAGAACACTGCTCTGCTCCGAGAGGAGAGCCTGAAGAAAATCGAGGAGCATATGGACGCGGTAGCGGTGCTTGCGAAGCACTGCGGACTTAAGCGTGACGATATAATTGAGATGCTCCAACTTATCATGGAGGAATAGACGTAAATGAACACTATTGAAATCAAAGGTTTATGTAAATCATACGAGGGCTTTTCCTTTGACAATCTGTCGCTTATCCTGCCCCGTGGCTGCATCATGGGGCTTATCGGCGAAAACGGAGCAGGAAAGAGCACCACAATCAAGCTGATTCTGAACATTATCCGCCGAGACAGTGGTGAAATAAAGCTTTTCGGAGAGGACAATTCCAATCCCGCTCTTAAGGAGGACATAGGAGTTGTGCTTGACGAGGTGGGTATCTTCAGCTCTCTCAACGCTGTAAATGTGGGCAAGATCATGTCTGGGATATATAAAAACTGGGAGGATCAGGTCTATAACGGCTACATCGAACGGCTGGAACTCCCGAAAAAGAAAGAGTTCGGCGACTACTCCAGGGGAATGAAGATGAAGCTGGGCATCGCCGTAGCGCTTTCCCACAAGCCGAAGCTTCTTATTCTTGACGAAGCTACAAGCGGGCTTGATCCAGTGGTACGCGACGAGGTGCTGAATATTTTCTCCGAATTCACCCGTGATGAAAGCTGCTAGGTGCTGATTTCCTCCCATATTGTCAGTGATCTTGAGAAAATCTGTGATTATGTCGCATTTCTCCACAAAGGTAAGCTTATACTGTGCGAGGAGAAAGACATCCTCCGTGACCGCTACAGGGCGATCAACTGTACCCCTGAGGAGCTGGAATCAATTGAAAATGAGGCGGTAATCGCGAAAAAGAGCTCACTGTACGGTGTGGAAGCCATAATCAATGCCGACGCGGTCCCGGCGGGAATGAATGCTTTGGCGGTGGACATCGAACAACTGTTTATATCAATGATAAAGGGAGGAAGATCGCAATGAGGGGACTTCTGACAAAGGAATTCTATCTCACCTGGAAAAATATGAAAGCGTTTCTTTTAATAATCGTTGTTTTTGCCTTTATGTCCATAACAG
>JAAZBA010000135.1 GCA_012514045.1 Clostridiales bacterium
ACCAGACGATGCCGGTATATTCGCCGAGTTTAGCGTCGCGTGTCATGACGTTGCCATTCAGACGAGGGCCATAGTCAAGCGCTGTGAGATTCTTATCACAGACGATACGAACGTTCACCGGCGAGGGAAGGGCACGACCGTCCTCCTTGACCATGTTTTCCTGCTCGAACATACGGGTTCTGCGGGCATGTTGTTCTTCCTGAGCCTTTCGGAGATTGGAGTTCTTTTTGAATATTGAGAAGATGTCCCAGGCTAAGAAAAGAAAACCAACGAGTACCAGTGCAGGGCTGCTGTCTGTGCCGCGAAGTACCATAGTTCCACTGGCACCACCGATAATAAGAACAATACTGATCAGAATCGCCAGCACATCGCCGGCATAGTTGGCCTTTGGCTCGGGTAGGAAACCCGATTTTGACATAACTGTAACACGGTTTTCATTAATAAGGTTATTTGTAATATCGGGATACTGTGTCATGAAATTTCTCTCCTTTAAGTTTATTTTGGTTTTAATTTCATTTACATTATATCCTCAATATGTGCATTACTTGTCTGCTGAAAGCATACAAAACGATAATACTTGAAAATCCAAAAAACAGGTACCGGATCAGAATTAAGCCTTCGATCCGGCGCCTGTTTAAGAATATTAAATTCTGCTACTTGCGATGTTTCGTAATGCTCGGGATATAGCATTACTCTGTGATTTTTACATTATGTGTACCGCTGATGTGTATGCGCCACAGTGAGCCGGCGTCCTCCTCATTTCGATAGAAGATCCGCTGACCGGCAATGTTGAAGGAGCTTGTTTTGGTGGCTACTACGGTATAACGGGTCTTACCGTCCAAAGACATCCATTCCAAAGTCTTTTCCTGGCCAGAGATACAGAAGATACCACTGTCTGATACATTAGGGAAATATAGCGCGCGAGAGGCGAGAATTACCGGATTTCCTCCGTTTAAGTCCATGCGGATCAGTCCGTCTTCGATGGCGGCATAAATGCTGCCGTCATAAATGCAAAGGCTTTCATAAGAGCCGCTGCTTATGAGGCTCAAATTGCTGCCGTCAAGGTCACTGCGGCAGATACAGTTGCCGTTGTCCGGGGAAATGTAATAGAGCTGTCTCCCGACAACATTCAGACAACAGTATGCTGTAGCGCCGTTGAGCTGTGTCATCGTCCCTTTATCTGGATCAATACTATACAAATAGTCTGTTCCGGCGCTGTCATAGAGATAAATAACATCGTCAAATATATAGAATTGCCCTCCCAGGGATTCACAAACAACCTCTTCCTTCTCTGTTTTAGGATTCATGCGGAATATGTTCTCACTCTTGCGGTAGTAGAGCCAGCCATCATGGTATTGCAGAGTGTCAGCGCCCGGGACTGCGGTAATTATTTCGATTTCCTGCGTATAGGGCTCCATACGGCAGAGATTATCTCCGCTCAGGAAGAAGACAGTGTCTTCAGTTAAAACAGCAAATGGATCTTCCTCCGGGATAAAGTTTCCCGAAAGGTTTCCGCTGTGAGCGTCAAAAGAGGTGGCTCTAAGACCTATACCGGGGGCATCGGAAAAGCCACGTTTAAAACCGTCTGCGAAACCAGAGCGGTAGCCGATTTTCTCACCGGCTGCACCGCCTTGCAGCAGCCCCTCCCGCCCAAAGTATATTAAAAGAGCGACCATAAGAAAGACCGGTAACAGCACCGACAGTATAGACAATGTCTTTTTCCCAAGCCCTGTTTCGTGTTTGACAGCTTTCAATAGTTCTTTGGTATCCTTGAAACGTTCTTCAGGATCAAAAGCAGTGCAGCGCTGTATTAGATAGCGAAGAGAGCGGCTGATGTGTGTAATATCCAGCTCTGCTTTTGTTTCTTTTCCTGTAGCCATATACAGCATAAGCATACCCAGGGCATACACCTTCATGCCCGGCGGAGTTACAGCGATTTGTCCTGTTTCAAGTGGCAGGTATGACAGTAATTGGTGCGCTGTTCCTTCGGTCTTGATATCTCCTCTTGCGTCTATTACGATGTTTTCCGGATGTATGGGTATTTCCCGCCCGCTATCCTTGCTGGAGTTCTGCGTACCATACAGAGAG
>JAAZBA010000369.1 GCA_012514045.1 Clostridiales bacterium
ATTACTATGATTATACCACAAGAAGGCAATATTTACAAGAATATTGCACAGCTTTCAACCATTAACAGCCTCCGCGATTCATCTCCCACTTATAGAAGTGGAAGTTTTCTCGCGGGGTTTAGATAAAATCACAAGGAGTTTAAGTCTTAATGACCGATTTAGATTTCAACGTTCGCACATTATCCAAGGGTGATGTTCCAGCCTGCCTTGAGTTATTTAATGAACTTCAAATTAATTCAGGTCACAATTATTCCATATCGGCTCATTGCATCGAGTATTGCATTATGAGCGGCAAATCAAAGGGCGTATTTTTTGAAGAAGGAGTTTTAAATGGCTTTATTCCTATTTTCGATTATAACGACTGCCGCACAAACTCCAAGCCGATTTTCAACGATATTTTCGGCATCGAAGGCAAAAGAATTCCGGACGGAGAGACCGTTCACGTCCGCCTCTTATGCGTCGTTGATAAAAAGATACTTTTTCTTTTGAATCCGGTTATAAGGGATGGTTTTGAAAAACAGGATGCCGTTAATGGAATTTTGACGAAGGTGCTGCGCGAACACAGTGGAGTCATTCTCGCATCCAATGTTTCATGCCGCGAAAATTCAGACATATTCAAAGCGTTTGGATTCAACTGCAATTCAATCGGAGGAAACAGATTCTTTGCCATCAAATCAAATTAACGGAGGTTAAATAGATGCAGAAATTTAACGGATATCGCATCAAAGGAAAAAACATTGAACCGCTCGAGACAGTTCTCAAGCGCGCCAGGGAAAACATTAAGGAAGCGGCAACAGAAGAGTATCACCGCCTTCTCTCCGAAGAAATCGCAGAACTGGTTGACGATATCGTCATGAATATTAAGCCGCGGCCGGATTGCCCCATTGTTCAGGCTGCGCGTTCGCTGCTCGACCAGCGTATCATCGATTCCGAAAACTTAAACTCAGGCACAGAATTCAACCTCTGCGCTTCGGTGCAGATTATACCGGACGGGGACGGCTATACATACCTGATATTATCGGCAGCCAATCCCATCATCGAAAGCGCTTTTGCTTCAACCCCCGGTATCGAAGATTACACCACACCCCTTGAAACCGACAATCTGAAAGGAAGCGAAGCGACGATTCAGTCCAGTAAGTGGATGGCGTTATGCAAAAAATACAACGGCGAATCATCAATATTAACTGCAACACTCACTTCCAGAATTGAGTTTGACGCCTCGCGCCTGCGCACACTGAGCAAAAACGACCGGGCCTCCGCTCGGGCAAGAAGGCACCTTACCACGCTGCTTTTAAACCGCTATGCATGCGGCAGGCAGATTCCGAACGACCAGCTTATGCGCATGCTGGACTACGCTCTTCTGCGCCTAATGGGCGAAGCAGAGGAAATTGAGCTCAATAAGATTACGCAAGAGCTTCTCGGTTTGCTGCCGGATTATACGATTGACGAAATCATGCGCGACCCGCGCGCGCCCGTTAAAGAAAACAGCGAAGTCGAGGAAATTAACGAAAGCGAGTGAACGCAGAAAAAAAGATAAATATACACGAAAGCGACAGCCGTCCAAAAAATTGGGCGGCTTTCGTCTTGCTTGGGCGTCAAATCATACATACTTACAACAGGTAATAGTATCTATGACGAAAGGAGTTTAAAATTCGCTCATGCCGAAAGAAGTCAAAACAGAAGAATACACCACACTGACGGGGCAATATCTGAACGCTTTAATGCGCGATTATCAGTCAGGATATACCGTGTTCAGAATAAAGACAAAAACCAACGGTATTGTTACTTGCACCGGATATATCGTGTTGCCAACCTCGGGAGCCAAAATCAACGTAACCGGCTGCTGGACAGACACAAGATACGGCCGTCAGATGGCTGACTGTATCGTCCAAGAGGTCCTGACCGACAGGGAGGGCATGCTGGAGTATCTGTGCAATATCCCGGGCATTGGTGCCTCTATAGCAAGCCATCTGGCCGATATGTACGGCGAAAAGCTGTATGATATCGCTTTGGCTCCGGACGCGAAGACTGTTTTATACGGTTTGCCGGGGCTTACGACAAAGCGTATTGACGACCTTATCGCCTACATCAAAGGGACATCCGAAGAGCGCAAGCTTTTCGAGATTATCAGGAAACACGACGGCAGTTATAACGCTTCGGCAAAAATCTTCAAGGAATTCGGCTCAA
>JAAZBA010000201.1 GCA_012514045.1 Clostridiales bacterium
ATTATGGTGCCGGTGAAGAGCATCACCCTCTGGGAGACCACCGCAAGATTTTTTCTCACCTCCGCGGGGTCGCTTTTGAGACTGTCCACACCGAAGATTGAGATACTGCCGGAGGTGGGCTTATAAAACTGGAGTATAAGGCTGAGAATGGTTGTCTTACCTGAGCCGGTGGCGCCTATGATGCCCACCCGCTCCCCAATTCCACATTTAAAGGACACATCGGAGAGGGCCGCTCTGCCTGTGGAGTTTCTGTATGAGAAGTCCACGTTTCTAAATTCGATTCCCTTCGTAAGGTCAAGCTTTTCCGGCTTCTCGGACACAAACTCGACATCTTCGCAGTACATAATCTCGCTGACTCTCTCACTCGACGCCTTGCAGCGCACGAGGTTCTGAAAAATGTTGGAAATCATGTTCAGCGAGTGGAGAAGCTGGGTCATATATGATACGAAGGCGATAATCTGCCCCGCTTTCATAGTGCCGGCATTTACTCTGTTGCCGCCTATCCACAGGATAAAGGTTATGCCCATATATATGATAAATGTGACGGTGGGATTAAAGAACGCCATTACACGCATGGCCTGGGTAGATGTCTTTTTCAGCCTGTCGTTGGGGACGTTGAATCTGTCGGTCTCGTATTTGAAGCGGTTGAAAGCCTTTACCACACGCACACCCGACAGATATTCCCTTATCATGGAGTTTACATCGTCCAGAGCCTTCTGCACTTTGTCGTAAAGAGGGAAACCGATTTTTATATTCACAATGATCAGTACGAATATGATCGGCACAATGCATATTGGCATCATGGCAAGGGAGGGGTTTATGGTATAGGCCATGATTATGCTGCCCACGCATAATATCGGGGCTCTCACAAAAATGCGCATAAGTCCCTGCATCGTCATCTGCATCTGAGACACGTCATTTGTCATGCGGGTCATCAGCGTGCCTGCTCCGAAGTAGTCAAGCGCCTCTGGGCTAAGGTTGCTTATCTTGCGGTATAAATCGCTTCTTACGTTTTTACCGAACAGCTGGGAGCCATAGGAAGCAAAATTGTTTCTGCCTGCCGCGCCGAAGGCTGAAAGGATAACGAAAGACAGCATAACGCCGGCGGTACGCAGGACATAGCCCATATCACCGTTTGCGACTCCCACGTCCACTATATCTGATAGCATTGCCGGCTGTACAAGCTCTACATAAGATTCTATTATGAGACAAATAACGGCGCAGACAAAGTACGGCCAGATTTTGCCCGCGTAACAAAAGAACAGCTTCATGTATGCCTCCGTTTATTAGAAATATAAGAGTCTATAAAAGCGTTTGGCGGCCATCAATCGCCTTAAAGTGGTGTGACTGACGGCCGCCCGTTATTAAGCGACTCTTATTTGCCGAAGAAATACTCCTTTGCGTTGTTGTAGCTTATATCCTTTACTATTGTTCCCAGCATTTCCCGGTCAAAGGGAATCTCGCCGTCCGCAGCCCAGGAGCCGATGAGATTACACATTATGCGTCTGAAATACTCGTGACGGGTGTATGAAAGGAAGCTTCTCGAGTCGGTAAGCATACCCACAAAGCGGGACAGGAGCCCGATATTCGCAAGCGTTGTCATCTGGCGGATCATGCCGTCCTTTGTATCATTGAACCACCAGCCGGAGCCCAGCTGCATTTTGCCCTTTACTCCGCCGCCGTTGAAGCAGGTGGCAAGGGCGATGAGCATCTCGTTGTCTCCGGGATTGAGGCTGTATAAGATCGTCTTGGGAAGCGCGCCCTTATCTTCAAGGTCACCCAGCAGCTGCGCCAGCGCCTTGGCGTAAGGTCTGTCCTCTATAGCGTCGTAGCCTGTGTCCGGTCCCAGCAGGCGGTACATAACGGGGTTATTGTCACGCAGCGCTGCCACATGAATCTGCATGACCATGTTTCTCTTCCCGTATTCCGCGCCTAAAAAGAGCATTATGGCGGTGCGGTAGGCTGCTTCCATGCGTCCGTCCACCGTATCACCCGCTAAGGCGGCGGAGAGAGCGGTGTTTACTGTCATGAGGTTGGGTTTTTCGTAGGTCACCACGTCAAAGGCGTGGTCGGAAACTTTGCAGCCCGCGCTCTCAAAAAAGTCAAGCCTGCGGGAAAGGGCGTCGTATACGTCGTCAATCGTCTTTATCTCAACTCCCGCTGTCTCGCCGAGCTTTTTCATGTAGTCAGCGAAGCCGGGCTTGTTGATATTCAGCGCCTTGTCAGGGCGGAAAGAAGGAAGAACAGCCACATCGAAGGCGTCGTTCATAGCTATCTGCTTATGGTAGCGCAAATCATCAATCGGGTCGTCGGTAGTGCAGATGACCTCCACGTTTGAACGCTTTATAAGACCTCTCGTGGTAAAATCCGGAGAGGCGAGAACTCTATTGCACTGCTCCCAGACCTCCTTCGCGTTCTTACCGGAGAGGGGCTCATATACGCCGAAGTAGCGCTGCAACTCAAGGTGGGTCCAGTGGTAAAGAGGGTTCCCGATGCAGTAAGGCATGGTGTTTGCCCAGTGCTCGAATTTCTCGTAGTCGGAGCCGTCGCCTGTGATATACTTCTCCTCTACACCGTTGCCTCTCATGGCTCTCCACTTGTAGTGGTCGCCTCCGAGCCAAACCTCGGTTATGTTGTTGTATCTCGTGTCCTCCGCAATCTGACGGGTAATCAGATGGCAGTGGTAGTCGATAATGGGCATGGAGGAGGCGTACTCATGGTAAAGTATTCTAGCTTCCTCGCTGCAGAGCAGAAAATCCTTATCCATGAAGGGCTTCATATTATTCCTCCTTTTTTACTATAGCGATGGAGAGCTCATCAAGCTGCTTCTGTGTCACCTCGCTGGGGGCTCCCATCATTACATCCTGAGCAGATTTGTTCATTGGGAAGGGTATGATTTCTCTTATGGACTCCTCACCGGCAAGGAGCATCACCATGCGGTCCACACCGGGGGCGATGCCCGCATGAGGCGGCGCGCCGTAGGTAAATGCATTGTACATTGCCGGGAACTTGGCCTTTACATCCTCTTCACCAAGCCTTACAAGCTCGAAAGCCTTTATCATTATCTCCGGGTCATGGTTACGTACTGCTCCGGAAGAGAGTTCTACGCCGTTGCACACCAGATCGTACTGGTTTGCCATGATATCGAGGGGATTGATCTCGCCACGCTCAGCCTTGAGGAGCGTTTCAAGTCCGCCGGAGGGCATGGAAAAAGGATTGTGGCAAAATTCAAGCTCACCGGACTCATCGCCGATTTCGTACATGGGGAAGTCTACGATCCAGCAGAATTCGTATTTTTCACGGTCCATATGTCCATCGCAGGCAGCGCCAAACTTGTTGCGCAAAACGCCGGCCGTCTTGAGAGCCGCATCCTTTTTGCCTGCGGATACGCCAACTAAGCAACCGGGTTTAAGGTCCAGCTTCTCAATAAGAGTATCCTTCCTGTCCGCAAGAAACTTCGCAATTCCGCCCACAAGCTCTCCCGAATCATCAAGCCTGAACCAGTAAGCTTTGTTGCCAGCCTGAACCTCAACCTCGCTCATAAGCTTGTCAACCGCTTTGCGGGCAAGCTTGCAGTCGGAGACCACAACAGCCTTTACAAGGTTGTCCCTGAAGGGCTCAAAGCCGCAGTCAGAGGCGATGTCGGTGATATCCTGTACAATCAAATCTATTCTGAAATCTGGTTTGTCGGAGCCGTAGGTCTCCATGGAATCATTATAAGCTATGCGGCGGAAAGGAGCGGCGGAAGCGATGTTATATGTGCCGTACTTGGCGAATATCGGAGGAAGCACGTCCTCAATGATGGTAAACACATCGTCCTGACAGGCGAAAGCCATCTCCATATCCAGCTGATAGAACTCGCCGGGGCTTCTGTCGCCTCTGGCATCCTCGTCGCGGAAGCAGGGGGCGATCTGGAAGTAGCGGTCAAAGCCGGAGGTCATGAGCAGCTGCTTGAACTGCTGGGGAGCCTGGGGCAGAGCGTAGAACTTGCCCGGATGCTTTCTGGCAGGCACAAGGTAGTCGCGGGCTCCCTCAGGAGATGAGGCGGTGAGAATCGGTGTCGTTATCTCAAGGAAATTATGCTCCATCATTGCCTTGCGCAGAGCCGCAACCACCTGGCAACGAAGAATGATTTTGTCCTTTACGGCGGGATTTCTCAAATCGAGGTAGCGGTATTTAAGTCTCTGTAGCTCGTCGGCTTCGCGGCTGCGGCTGATTTCAAAGGGCAGAGCGTTGTGCCGGCAGCGTCCAAGAACCTCTATGCGCTCCGGTACAACTTCGATGTCCCCTGTGTCAAGCTTCGGGTTCTTGCTTGCGCGCTCACGGACAACTCCGGCTACCTGGAGAGTTGATTCCTTGTTGAGATCCTTTATAATAGCCATCATTTCCTCAGACTCGATGACCAGCTGGGTTGTGCCGTAAAAATCACGGAGCACAACAAAGGCAAAATTTGAGCCGACGATGCGGACGTTCTCCATAAAGCCGGCAAGGGTTACTTTGTTCCCGACGTGCTCCATGCGAAGCTCGCCGCAGGTATGTGTACGGGACTGCATCATATGTATGTATTCTCCTTAGGTTTGTGTTTATGTTAATCGGGTTCTTTAATAACTGTATCTTTTATATCGGCGCAGGAGAGG
>JAAZBA010000080.1 GCA_012514045.1 Clostridiales bacterium
AGGGTTAACCGTTTCTTAGATTGGTCTTTCTGTTTTTCGCCTTGCAAAAAATCGCTTTATTGCAGGGCTTCTTTGCTATGCCTTTATTAAGATAGGACAAACATTACTTTCACGCTAACATTCTCCTCACAAATTAGAATAGCTTTATTATATAACGGCAATCTGAAAATGTCAATAATGGCATGCTTCTGAATAGAAGCTAAAAAGTAGATTCGATTCGTAAACGCATATAGAATACTCGATTGAATAAAAAACAAACCCGATAGCTTTGATTTAGCCATCGGGTTTGCTGTATTCTTTTAACCTTTAACAGCTCCGAGCATGATACCTTTGATGAAGTATTTCTGCATAAAAGGGTATACGAGAAGAATTGGAATAACCGTTACCATGGTGATTGTCATGCGAACACCCTTCGGTGTAAGCATGGCGGCTATGTTCATAAGGGACTGGTCTCTTGTCGTTTCAAGCTGCTTTGCCAGAGCTTCAGCCTTGCTGAGGTAGATGTAAAGTAGATAGGAAAGTGTCATCAGCTTAGGCTCATTAAATGTGTATATGTGGTTATCGAACCAGGCGTTCCACTGATCAACAGCAGAATAAATAGCAATCGTTGCCGCAATGGGGATAGCAAGAGGAGTGATTATCTTCCAGAAGACAGTCAATGGACCGGCGCCGTCTATAACGGCGGATTCTTCAAGAGATGGTGGAATCGATTCGATATATGTCTTGATAAGAATAACATAATAGGCTGATACACATGGAAAGACGTAAATCAGGAAGTTATTGAGCAGTCCGTAGGCTCTGTAAACAAGGTATGTGGGGATAAGTCCGCCACTAATATACATCGTAACTATGAGCATACGGTACATAAACTTACGGAAAGGCATCTGCTCCTTTGTAAAGAGGTAGCCTAGTAGCAGACAGGAAAATACAGCAAGAACCGTTCCAATTACGGTACGGAGCACAGACATTATAAAAGCGTCGAAAACACCTTCAAGCTCCATAACTCTGATGAAGTTATAAGTACTTACACCTTGAGGCCAAAGGACAACAGGAGTAACGGCAGCCTTTGAAGGATTACTTATAGAATAGATAAAGACATACCACATAGGGTAGAAGCAGGCAAAGGTAAAAATCGCGAAGAAGCTATAGTTGAAAATGTTAAATAATACTCTTGACAGTGTAAGTTTCTCTTTTCTCATTATCCTTGTCCTCCCCTCTTAAAATATGGAATTGCCACGGACACGCTTTGCAACGATATTAGCGATAGTAAGCATTACGATACTGATTACCGATTTAATCATACCGACAGCTGTGGAATATGAATAGTCGAATATCTGAAGACCTTGTTTATAAATGTAAAGATCCAAGACTTCAAGTTTGTCGTAAACAACCGAATTCTTGAATACAAAGTACTGCTGGAATCCAGTGTTTATTAAGTTGGAGATGCTGAGGATAAGGAGAGTGATAAAAGTGGGCATAAGTCCTGGAAGTGTGATGTGAATTGCAGACCCAAATCTGCCGGCACCGTCTATAGCTGCAGCTTCGTAAAGCTCTTGGTCGATACCGGCGATGGCTGCGATGTAGATAATTGAACCCCAGCCAAGCCCCTTCCATTGGGATATAATGGTTTGGAAAAGATAAACAATATCTTTGTTTGTAAGAAGATTTGTTACTTTGTCAGAGCCGAACATCTTAAGGACTTCATTTACAACGCCGTCCGTAGAGAAAAGGGCAAAGGCGAGGGCATATACAATAACCCAACTTATGAAGTTTGGGAGAGTTGTTATAGTTTGTGCAATCTTACGAAATCTTGTGCTCTTGATTTCGTTGAGAAGTATAGCAAAAACCATGGGAAGCGGTGCGAGAGCATATCCAATACCTGAAAATATAAGCGTGTTTTTGATAACGCGCAAAACTTGCTTATCTGTAAAGAAAAGCTTAAAGTACTTGAAGCCGACAAATTCGTTTTCAAAAAGCGGTACACCTGTCCTATATTCATAGAAGCTGATGATCCAGCCGCAGATAGGGACATAAGAGAACATGAATACCATTATCATAAAGGGAAGCGCGAGAAAAAAGAGATTCCACTGCTTTCTTCTCTTTTTTATTACCGGCTTTGCTTCAAGAGCTACTGTCTGAGCGTTTCTTGCCAAAATAATCACGCCTTTCTATAGTTTAAGGTACCGGGGCTGAAAGCTATAATTCAGCCCCGGTAAGTGTCTTTATTACTTTCTGGAAGCAAGGTACTCCTGAAGGATCGGGTTAGTAAGCTCAAAGGCTCTATCGAACTCTGTGGAGGCGAACTCCCAAGCTTCCGTAATGTTGGCATCCTCGATGTCCTTGAGAACCTCAGCCTGCTTTGCGAGGAAGGTAGCCTCATCAGCCGCTGTTACAAGGTCGTAAATCGCAGCATATAGCGTGTCGTTGCAGTTCTCAAGAATACGCTTGACGTCGTTTGTAAGCGGGTTCATGGATCCGCCAATAAGCTCTGTGCCAACACCAGAAAGATCGGGTATATCACCGGACTCGACATACTGCATAATCTTCTGAGATGGATACTCAACA
>JAAZBA010000389.1 GCA_012514045.1 Clostridiales bacterium
ATGGTACTCCTTGGAGAAATTACCTGTTTCGTCAGAATGTGCGCCGTTATGCCATTTCCCGGCTGCTGGATTCGGTAGGAGATATTACAAATGATTCTCGTGCTCGTATGAGTCCCGCCTGCGGACTTGTCTGCGCCGTCCAGGTTTCCCATCCCGGAGGACGTCACGCCTCCCCCAAAGAGGTAGTCAGCTACAGCGTGAAAATCAGAAACAAGAAAAACGTTGACCTCCCTTGTGAAATTACATTCACACCTTCCGAGGGCGTGCATATAATTGATCGTGGCTATGTTGACACAATTGTCCCCGCAGGAGCAAGCGTTTGTATCCCTTTCAGGCTTATTGTTCCGGATACTCAAGAGCCATATCTCGACTCTCCGCAGGTTACTGTAAATTCTCTTCAAGTGTTTGCTCCGAGAGTGCTGACGGGAAGTTATGGCGTCGATCGCTTTCTGAGCGAGGAAGAGACAATATCCTCGCTTTTCTTCCTTCACGATTCCACACAGGGCTATGTTTTGTCAAGGCGTACCCAATCTCCCTGTACCGACGGCGCCCTGTACTCCTTTTTCGGAGGTACCGGGGTTATCACCCCTTCCATGGCTTGGGAAAGCATAGGAGAGCGCTCCGTGAGCATCTCAATAGATGACCTACGGGACGGAGACAGGATAGTGGTAAGCGACGACGCTGTCGGGAAAAGGTCTTATTCCTGCGTGTATTCCGGCGGACAGCTTAAAGGACAATTTTCTTTCGATGGAGAAGAAAAAAGCATCAAAGGCAGTGAGGCGGAGGAGTTCATCGAGAGCCTGTTCGGCAGGTTCTGTTTTGTAGTTCTTAGGTCATCATAACAAAGTAATTATTGCAAATATCAAAAACCGCCAACTGATATCGATTTTTTCGGAGTTTAAAATACGACATATCAATCAATTGGAGGCAATATTTATGGATATAGGCATTCTTTTTCTCAGCAACAAGAACATGGAGGACATGGGCGCCAGCGACATGGAGCTTGTGATGCACGACATAAGACGTGTTCTTGAAATGCATGAAAATGATGAACTCATAAGCCCCGGGAAGGTGGTGCTCAGCTGGGGCAAAACGCTTGAGGACGAAAACACCTTGGGACGCATAAACGCCATGCCCGGCTACGTGGGAGGCGAGTATGATATGGCAGGTATTAAATGGATCGGCTCAAATCCCGGCAACTACAAGCTGGGACTCCCCAGGGCTTCCGTTACGGTAATTCTCAACGATCCTATCACAAAGCTTCCCGTATGCGTCGCCGACGGCACAGCCGTGAGCGCAGTCCGCACAGGCGCCGTAAGCGGACTTGCCATTGATAAGCTGGCGAAGAAGGATTCCCGGGTAATGACAATCATCGGCGCAGGCGTCCAGGCAAGAACTCAGCTGGAAGCGGCTCTCATTGCCCGTCCGGCTATTGATGAGGTTTATATAAACGATGTGTTCATGGACAGAGCCGAGGCCTATGCCATCGAGATGAGCGAAAAGCACAACATTAGTGTTATTCCCACCGAAGACGCCAGATCTGCCGCGCTTAAAAGCGATATCCTTATAACCGCTACCATTGCCGCAGAGCCCATTGTTAACACAGACTGGCTCGCACCCGGTGTGCTTGCCATTAATCTCGCGGACTATGAGTTCACCTACGATTCCGTCCTCCACTGCGACAAAATCTATGTCGACACGTGGGAAGGGGTCAAGAACCGCAAAGTCAGCACCGTCTCCCTGATGTTCGCTGACGGCATTATCGGCGACGATGCCGTTACAGCCGAGTTGGGAGCCGTACTTCTGGGTAAGAAAGCCGGCAGAGAATCGGATGAGGAGATTATTTATTTCAACTCTGTAGGTATGGGCTGCGAGGACATCGCCGTTGTAACAAGAGCATATAAAAACGCCCTTAAAGCCGGAGCCGGCACGAAGGTGGCTTTCTGGGAATAGTACGATTTTTACATAAAAACAGCCCCGGCTTAGTGCCGAGGCTCAGGCTACTTACAAAACCACCCGAAGGGGTGGTTTTGTATATATAGTCAACGACCTCAAAACACGTCGTTTTTTATCAGATCCTCATAGGATTCGCGTTTTACGACGACTTTGGAAGTGCCGTTTTTTACCATCACTACCGGAGGACGAGGTAAACGGTTGTAGTTTGAGGACATGGAGTAGCAGTAAGCGCCGGTGGCTAAGGTACAAAGGAGGTCCCCCGCTTCGGCTTTCTGCAGCTTTACGTCATGTCCCAGCATATCGCCGCTTTCGCAGCAGCGGCCGGCTATGGACACAGTTTCTGTCTTTTCCTCCGTCACCTTCTCAGGAAGCTCAAACTCATACACGGCGCCATAGAGGGCAAATCTCGGATTGTCTGTCATGCCGCCGTCAACGGCTACATATGTTCGTACCCCCGGGATTACCTTAACGCTACCCACACGGTATACAGTGATGCCGGCAGAAGCGACGATCGATCTGCCCGGCTCGATAATCAGCCTGGGAGCCGGGAGATTCTTTTCCCTCAGGCTCTTCTTAAGCTCCTCACAGAGTTTCTCCACAGTCTCCTCCGGTGTCTTCGGCTCGTGGGAGGGGATATATTTGATGCCAAAGCCGCCGCCTAAATTCAGCTCATATGTCTCAAGACCAAGGACGTCAAATATCTCCTTTATGAAGGAGGTCATGACCTTGACGGCTTCTTCATAAGGCTCAGATTCGAATATCTGGGAGCCGATGTGGCAATGGATGCCCACATACTCCACATTTCCAAGCTTCTGTACCCTTCCGATTATCGAAAGCGCCTCACCTGTCTCAAGGGCTAAACCAAACTTTGAGTCAATGGCTCCGGTTTTTATATAGTCGTGGGTGTGAGCATCGATGCCTGGCTTTATACGGAAGAGTATTTTCGCAGTTTTCCCCATCTCTCCCGCCAATGTATTCAAAAGCTCTAGCTCCTCAGAATTATCCACCACAAAGAAGCCTATGCCAAGTTCCAAAGCCTGACGAAGCTCCTGCATCGTCTTGTTGTTGCCGTGGAAGAACAGCTTTGACATATCGAAGTCCGCCGCCTTTGCGGTATATATCTCGCCGCCGCTTACAACGTCCGCTCCCAGTCCGTAACGGGAGAGAATTTTATACATATATCCCGTGCAGAAGGCCTTACCGGCGTAAGCAACAAGGGAGTTCTCACCGTAATGCTTTATAAGGGCGTCACGGTATGCCTTGCACTGGTCTTCAATATACTCCTCGTCCATTACCATTAGGGGTGTTCCATATTGCTCCACAAGAAGGGGTATGTCAATGCCGCCTATGGTCATGTGTCCCGCTTCGTTTATGCCCAATATTTCAGATACGAATTCTCTTTCAGAAGAACGCATATATTATTCCGTCCTTTGTATAATTATACGATATAATTTGTAAGTATCCCTATGCCCTCAAGCTCGATCTCCACTTTGTCCCCACGGTTGAGGGGGCTTATGCCGGAGGGGGTGCCGGTTGTGACAACATCTCCGGCTTTGAGCGTCATACAGGAGGTGATGAACTCAACAAGCTCCGAGATTTTCCACATGAAGCAGGAAGTGGATGAGCTTTGGCGCACTTCGCCGTTTACTCTGCACTCCACATGAAGATCCGAGGGATCGACCTCATCGGTGACAATGGGTCCGACGGGAGCAAATGTGTCGAAAGATTTAGCCCTTGTCCATTGACCGTCCTTTCTCTGGATGTCACGGGCGGTTACGTCATTAAGGCAGGTGTAGCCTAGGATATATTCTAAGGCGTTCTCCGCCTTTACGTTTTTAGCATCCTTTTTCATGATAAAGGCAAGTTCTGCCTCGTGGTCAACTCTTTCGGAGATCTCGGGATACATTATATTATCCTCCGGGCCAATTATGGCGGAAGGAGGTTTTATGAATAGAATCGGTGTTTCCGGCACCGGAGCGTCATCTCCCCCTATTTCCTTTATATGGTCAAAATAGTTTTTACCTACTGCCACAATCTTTTCAGGCTCACAGGGAGCAAGGAGTTTTATTCCATCTAAAGGCACAGTCTCTCCTGTGCGCTCCCCTCCATTGTAGGGGGCAGCGGATAATATTTTTGCCGTATCTCCCTCAAGAGATGCCCAAACTGGCTTGTCATTATGGTTAAATCTTAAATATTTCATCTTATTTCACCTTTTTATCCTTCCCCCAGGGCAGCAAATATGGCGTTCAAAACTTCGTTCCTTCCCGTTCTCTTCAGGGCAGAGAAAGTTATGAAGGAGAGGGGAGAATTATTTTTAAAGCTTTCTCTTGCCGTCTCCTCAGACTTTGATAGCTCTGTTTTGTTCAGCTTGTCCGCTTTGTTCATAACCACAATATAGGGGATTTTATAGTGTTCGTAGAGACCTGCCATGGTTATATCCGATTCAGTCGGGGCGTGGCGGATGTCGGTTATGAGTATGCCTAAACATATATCGCCGCTGTGCTCAAAGTACTCTCCCATCAGTACGCCCCAACGTTCCCTTTCGTTCTGGGAAACCTTGGCATAACCATAGCCTGGGAGATCCACAAGGTACATCGTTTTGTCAATGAGAAAGAGGTTTATATTCGCTGTCTTTCCCGGTTCAGAGCTTACTCTTGCCATGGATTTCCTGTTCAGAAGGCAGTTTATCATAGATGATTTCCCCACATTTGATCTTCCCGCCATCACTATCTGGGGTTTACCGTCCGAGGGGAAGTCGCTGCGCTTTGCGGCGGAGCGAATAAACTCCGCATTCTCTGTTCTTATTATCATGCTCTTTCCCCCCATCACTTTTAATGTCTTATTACTATATCATTTCGCTCGTTTTTCTCCTCCGCCTGAACAATCGGAGGAATTTCTGCGGTAATTATCTCCTCCGAGCTTACGGAGATATCCCCGGAGAGAATCGGCACCCTGACAAGGGCTGCTTTCAGCACCTCGTCACCTTGAGACACGGGGAGGAATCTGAGAGCCTTTCGCACCTCCGGATCGATCAGCTCTAAATCCGGTTCGTTCTCTTTCGGGATAATCACTGTTTTTATGCCGGCACGAAGGGCTGCCATGGTCTTTTCCCTGAGACCTCCGACAGGGAGAACTCGTCCTCTGATGGTTATCTCTCCGGTCATTGCCACTTCATGGCGCATCGGCATGTTTGTCAGCGCCGAAACGATGGCGGTAGTTATGGTGATCCCCGCAGAGGGTCCATCCTTCGGCACGGCGCCCTCGGGGAAGTGGATATGTATGTCGTATTTTTTGTAGAATTCCGGATCGATATCCAAAGTCTTCGCTCTGCTCCTTATATAGCTCAAAGCGGCTTTGGCGGATTCTTTCATCACGTCTCCCAGGTTGCCCGTAAGCTCCAGTTTTCCGGTGCCTTCAACAACGTTTGCCTCCGCTTCAAGGAGCTCGCCCCCCACGCTTGTCCAGGCAAGGCCTTTGACCACGCCGATTTCATCCGATTTTTCGCTCTTCTCTCGCTTGAACTTCACGGGACCGAGGAAATCAAACAGGTTTTTCTCGTCTACCGTGTGTCTTTTCTTATCCGGGTTCTCTGTAATCAGCCTTGCGGTCTTTCTGCAGACTCCGGCGATCTCACGCTCGAGGTTTCTCACTCCCGATTCTCGCGTGTAGCCATCGATAATCGCTCTGATTCCATCGTCGGTTATTCGAAGATTAGTCTTTCTAAGACCGTGATTCTTCAACTGTTTGGGGACAAGGTGTTCCTTCGCGATATGGAGCTTCTCCTCATCGGTATAGCTCGATATTTCGATAACGTCCATTCTATCAAGGAGAGGACGTGGAATTGTGTCAGTGGTGTTGGCGGTGACCACGAACATAACCTTTGACAGGTCGAAAGGAATCTCCACATAGTGATCCCTGAACTCGTGGTTCTGAGCCGTGTCAAGCACTTCGAGAAGCGCAGAAGCAGGGTCGCCTCTGAAGTCATGTCCCAACTTGTCCACTTCATCAAGGAGTATCAATGCGTTGGCGCTTCCCGCCTGGCGGAGAGCGGATACGATCCTTCCGGGCATCGCGCCCACATATGTTTTTCTGTGGCCTCTTATGTCCGCCTCGTCACGCACACCTCCCAGGGAGAGACGAGCGTACTTTCTGTTCATCGCTCTGGCGATACTCTTGCCGATAGACGTCTTTCCTACTCCGGGAGGTCCCACAAGGCACAGCACTTGACCGTTGCCCTTTTTGTCTCCCGATTCGATTTGCAGCTTCCGCACCGCCAGGAACTCCAGGATTCTCTCCTTTACCTTATCAAGTCCGTAGTGGTCGTTGCGGAGGATTTTCTCTGCCGCTTTCAAGTCCTCCCTTTCCTTTGTCTGCTTCGACCAGGGGAGATCCAGCACAACGTCAAGGTAGTTTCGTATTACCGTGTGCTCCGGAGCATGCATCGGCGTCCGCTCCAGCTTCTTTATTTCTTTTAGAATTTTCTCCTCATTTTCCTGAGGCATGCGGCATTTTTTCAGTTTTTTGTAATATTCGCCTATTTCGCTGTCTTCGTCCGCTTCGCCGTAACCCTCGCCCAGCTCCTCTTTTATAGCTTTCATCTGCTCACGGAGGTAGTATTCCCGCTGGTTAGTCTCTATCTTCTCCTTAGCGTTGTTCATTATCTCCATCTCAAGGCTCAGGATTTCCTGCTCCCGGGAGAGTATTGTAAGGAGCTTGGCGGCTCTTGCGGTGACGGAGAGAGTTTCGAGGATTCTCTGCCTGTCCTGGAGCTTAAGCATAACGCTCTGGGCAATATAGTCGCAAAGGTACCCCAGGTCCTCGCTCTCAAGAACGGTGAGGATCGTTTCCGGGTTCATCCTTGGCGATATTTCCGCATAGGCTTGGAACGCGTTCTGCACGCTTCTCAAAAGCGCCTCAAGGCGGACTGCCTCGCTGTCGTAGCTTTTCTCCTCGATGGGCTCAAGCTCTGCCTTTATATAGGGCTCATACTCTATGATGTTGAGGATACGGGCACGCTGTATGCCCTCCACGAGCACTCTTATGTTGTCTCCGGCGATGCGGAGTGTCTGACGCACCACAGCGCACACTCCGATCGAGTAAAGTCCGTCCCTGTCCGGGTCGTTGACTCTTGTGTCCTTCTGTGCAACAAGAAAAACCTTGCCGCCTTCACGAAGCGCCTGCTCCAGCGCCTTGACAGATTTATCACGGCCTATATCGAAGTGGAGTATCATTTTCGGATACATCACCATGCCCCGCAGCGCGATGAGAGGTATTATTAATGTATTCTCTTTGTCCATATTCTATGCTCCTTTGTGTCGGGTAAGAGACGCATTCATGCGTCAATGCATAATTCGTCAAATGTACATCAGGCTGTACCGGTACGGTACAGCCCTTGCTCAGTTACGATACGTTTGTTTTTTTACTCCGCGGCTTGACTGGGGTGCCTGTAGGGAGCGACTTGCGGCCGGCGGGGTTTTGCTCGGTTATTGGAGGCTCAAGCCCCATAGCGCACTCCTTTGTCACCTTTACCGTTACAATTGTGGGATCAGAGGGAGCTTCATACATGATTTCGCTCATTGTCTCCTCCATGATGGAACGAAGTCCTCTGGCGCCTGTGTTTCTGGATACGGCTTTGTCCGCTATATACTCTAGAGCCTCATCCTCAAAGTCAAGCTCTATACCGTCAAGAGCAAACAGCTTCTTATACTGCTTCACAAAGCTGTTCTTTGGCTCGGTCAGCACCCTTACAAGCATATCTCTGTCCAAAGGCTCGAGGGTTGTTATAACCGGCAGTCTGCCCACAAGCTCCGGGATAATGCCGTATTTCAGCACGTCATGGGGCTCAATATCTCTGAGGATTTCCCCGATGTTGCGCTCTTTTTTGCTCTTTATATCGGCTCCGAAGCCCATTACGCTCTTCTTCTGCCTCTCTTCAATTATCTTTTCGATACCGTCGAAGGCACCGCCGCAGATAAAAAGGATATTCTTCGTGTCTATCTGAATGAATTCCTGATGGGGATGCTTTCTGCCTCCGCTTGGGGGTACGCTTGCTACAGTACCCTCAAGGATCTTGAGCAGCGCTTGCTGCACGCCTTCGCCGGATACATCCCTTGTTATGGACACATTTTCACTTTTTCTTGCTATCTTGTCTATCTCGTCGATGTATATAATGCCACGCTCTGCCAGCTCAACGTTGAAGTCGGCAGCCTGGATGAGCCTGAGAAGGATATTCTCCACGTCGTCGCCCACATAGCCTGCTTCCGTCAAAGTAGTGGCGTCGGCTATGGCGAAAGGTACATTAAGGATCCTTGCCAATGTCTGTGCAAGAAAAGTTTTCCCGCAGCCAGTGGGTCCCAGAAGCAAGATGTTGCTCTTTTGGATTTCCACTCCGTCCTTGTCTTCTCCCGCAGCGTAGAACACTCTCTTGTAGTGGTTATATACCGATACCGCAAGAGCTATCTTCGCTCTGTCCTGTCCGATTACATACTCGTCCAGCACGCTCTTTATTTCCTTGGGCTTTAAAAGAATCGGAGGAGCGGAGACCGGGCGCTGCCTGCGCCGATTGGATACACCGCGCTCTTCTTCAATTATCCCGTTGCAAAGCTCGACACAGTCCTCACAGATGAAAGCGTCGATTCCGGCGATAAGCCGGCCTACCTGCTCCTGCTTTTTACCGCAGAAAGAACAACGCAGGCTTCTCTGGTCGTCATTTTTTGCCATTGGTACCTCTTTTTATCTCTACTATATTGCCTTATCTCTTTTCTATTACCTTGTCAATTAGTCCGTATTCGCAGGCCTCAGCGGCAGTCATAAAGTTGTCACGCTCAGTGTCACGCTCGATGACCTCAAGAGGCTTGCCTGTGGCTTCCGCCAGCATATGGTTGAGTCTGTCCTTAATGCGCACGATTCTGTCCGCGTGAATTTTAATGTCCGTCGCCTGACCTCTCATGCCGCCCATGGGCTGATGGATCATGATTTCGCTGTTGGGAAGCGCATACCTTTTGCCCTTGGCGCCGGCGGCAAGCAGGAAAGCTCCCATGCTGGCAGCCATACCCACACAGATGGTGGATACGTCGGGCTTTATGTACTGCATTGTGTCGTATATCGCCATGCCGGAGGTTATGGAACCGCCGGGGCTGTTGATGTAAAAGCTTATGTCCTTGTCAGGATCCTGCGCCTCAAGATATAGAAGCTGTGCTACAACGAGACTTGCCGTAACATCGTTTACTTCCTCAGACAGAAAAATTATTCTGTCATTCAGAAGTCTCGAATATATATCATAAGAGCGTTCTCCTCTGTTTGTCTGTTCCACTACTATTGGTACAAGACTCATCATTACTCTCTCCTCTAACTTTGATAATGTGTTTGCTATTAAAATAAACTATTCTTTTGCTCTATTTTACTCAGACTGCGCGGCGATTTCCTTAATGATGTTGACTGCCTTCTCTGTTCTGCAGTCGGCGCGCATTTTCTCCTCCGGGAGATACTCCTTGACTTTCTCAACAGGGAACTGCTCGTTGGCAAGCTTAGCGTAACCCGCTTCGACGTCCTCATCCGTCACCTCGACACTCTCTGCCTCAACAAGGGCAGAAAGAGCCAGGGATACCTTTACCTGGTGTTCGGCGCGATCCCTGAAGTTGGCTCTAAAAGCCTCCTGGGAGGAACCGGTCATCTGTATGTACTGCTCCATGGAAATACCCTGCATCTGCATACGGTAGCTGAAGTCCTCAACGATATTATCGATGGCGCGCTCGATCATGACATCGGGAATCTCAACCGTCATTGTCTCTATTAGCTTCTCAAGGACAGAGTTCTCGAAGTCCTGATCCGCTATAGCCTGACGGTTCTTCAAAAGGTTTGCTTTCAGGTCGTTTTTGTACTCTTCAAGTGTCTCAAACTCGCTCACGTCTTTGGCGAACTCATCGTCAATTTCAGGGACAATGCTCTCCTTGACTTCGTGGAGCTTAACTTTGAACACAACTTCTTTGCCTGCCAGATCCTCAGAGTGGTACTGCTCGGGGAAAGTTACGTTTACGTCAAACTCTTCGCCAGCGCTGTGTCCCACGATCTGATCCTCAAAACCGGGGATAAACTGACCGGAGCCCAGCTTCAGCTCATGGTTTTCCGCTGTACCGCCCTCAAACTGCTCTTCGCCCAGGAAACCGGAATAATCGATAACGGCGATGTCACCTGTAGCGGCAGCGCGCTCTGCTGTGGCGATTCTGGCGTTCTGCTCAGCTCTTCTCTTTACTTCGCTCTCAACGTCTTCCTCTGTAACCTCGACAGCCTGCTTCTCCACTCTGATGGCTTTATAGTCGCCCAGCGTGGCAATTGGCTCAACGGTTACGACAGCCTTGAATTTGTAGCCTTCCTCAGAGATGGAAAA
This sequence comes from Clostridiales bacterium, assembly GCA_012514045.1. Lineage (GTDB taxonomy): Bacteria > Bacillota > Clostridia > Oscillospirales > QAMX01 > JAAZBA01. The sequence continues at coordinate 10,343 of JAAZBA010000389.1, forward strand.
AATTTCCAGCTTTGGGTGATCTATGGGCTTTATTTCGGATTCCTTGACGGCATCCTCATAAGCCTTCTGATAGGACTCGTTTACGGCGTCCTCGTAAAATACGCTTGCGCCGTAGAGTCTCTCAATTGTCTTTCTTGGAGCCTTGCCTCTGCGGAAACCAGGCACCGTGATCTTGCCCACGTTCTTTCTATAGGCAGTTTCAATAGCCTTATCGAATTCCTCGCGGTCGACTAAAATCTCAAGCTCCACCGTGTTCTCAGCTGTTTTCTCGTTCCTCTCAAGTACCATATTCCTTGAATCCTCCAAAAACCTTTTATATTTTACTTATCACCAAATTATACACCAGAATTATTAAATATTCTACCTTTTTTTACTGTTCCAGCAAAATTGGTTGAAAGTTCACATAATCACACGAAACAAGGCGATAGTTTATGCCGTTTTTAACACCTTCGAAAGCCATTTTGTGGCTTTGACCGTGGAGATGACCGTAGAGGCACTCGCTTACGCCATATTCCTCCAACAGACCGCACACCTCCGGGCAGACATATCTGCCGTATATGGGAGGATAGTGCATGAAGCAGAGAATCCTTTCCGGGATTTCTCTCTTCGCCGCATCAAGGGATATTTTGAGGCGGATAATCTCTCTGTTCTTCATCTTTAAGTCGTGCTCCGTGCCTTTCTCCTCCTCGTAGAACCAGCCCCTTGTGCCGCATAATGCGGTTGTTTTGTACATGAAGTAGTTGTTGTGGAGAAAGTATATGCTTTTAATGCCTCTGTTTTCCAGAAAACGGGTCATCTTTGCCCTCGTGCTCCACCAAAGGTCGTGGTTGCCCTTGACAAGAATTTTCCTGCCCGGCAGGCTCTCAAGGTACTCAAAATCCTCGGCGGCTTCCTCAAGGCTTATACCCCAGGACAGATCGCCGGGAATAACCAGTGTGTCATCGGGCACGAGGATCTCCATGCCCTTTTCGAGCTTTTCCATATGACCTTCCCAGGCTCCGCCGAAGATGTCCATAGGCTTTTCAACAGACCGGGAAAGATGCAGATCCGACAGCACATAGAGAGCCATGGGATTATATCAGGCTTGACAGCACTTCTTTCATGCCGTCTTTCGCAACGCTGCCTTTGAAGCGTACCGACAGGTTCTTCAAACCTGACAGAGGACCGGGCACCGCTTCCCCTGTGTACTCCGAAAGGGCATCGATTGAGTCCAGATCGTTCTCGTATGTCTTCCCTGTGAGGGCTTCCATGACTCCGGCGCTGAACTTGAAAGCTGATGCAGTGGAGGCGATGACTGTGGGGGTCTTATCCCCTGTCTCAAGGGCGTAGTCACGGTAGACTTTTACCGCTACAGCGGTATGGGTATCGATAAGGTAATCTTCATTCTCAAAGACGTCTTTTATAGTGCTCTTTGTGTCCTCATCATCGCAGCAGCCGGCGAAGAAGCGCTCTCTCAGGCTCTTTGCCATGTTTTCAGGAAGAGTATACTTCCCCGTCTCGTTCAGACTTTCCATTGCGGAGGCTACAAAGCCGCAGTCATGGCTGTTATTGCTGCCTGACATATAATAGAGAAGTCTCTCCACATTTGAGGAAATGAGAATATCCATAGAGGGTGAAAGTGTCTTGTAGAACTGTCTGTTCCGGTCGTATACGCCGGTGTTTATAAAGTCCGTAAGAACGTTATTGGCGTTTGAGGCGCAAATGAAGCGTCCCACGGGCAGACCCATCTCTCCGGCGATATAAGCGGCAAGGATGTTGCCGAAGTTGCCGGTAGGCACGCAGATATTTATTTTATCCCCGAATGAAATGTCTCCGGAGGACACCATATCCAGGTAGGCGGAGATATAATACACCACCTGAGGGGCAAGCCTGCCCCAGTTGATGGAGTTGGCGCTGGAGAGGAATTTTTCCTCCGAGTCCAGCTTTTCCGCTATTTTTTCATCGGAGAATATTCTCTTTACACCTGTCTGGGCGTCGTCAAAGTTTCCGTCTACGGCGCAGACTCCCACGTTGTTTCCCTTCTGGGTAGCCATCTGGAGCTTCTGTACATCGCTCACCCCGTGCTCAGGATAGAACACGGCGATCTTTGTGCCCTCAACGTCACGGAAGCCCTCAAGGGCTGCCTTTCCCGTGTCGCCGGAGGTGGCAACCAGGATACAGACCGTGCGCTTCTCCCCTATCTTGCGAAGGGAGGCGGTGAGGAGGTATGGCAGAATCTGGAGCGCCATATCCTTAAAAGCGCTTGTGGGGCCGTGGAACAGCTCGAGAATATACTCTCTGTCCCCTATTTTCTTTATCGCTGTGCCGTCAAGCTTCGGGGCATTTTTCTTCGGCTCACCGGCGCGACGGAATTTCTCTTTTGAGTATGCTTTCTTTGTATATTCTCCCAGCTCCTCCGGGGTGAAATCGTCAAGGAACATCCCAAGGATATACGCCGCTCTTCCGGCATAGTCCATGGAGGCCATTTTTTGGAAATCGCTTTTGTACAGTTCAGGCAGGCGATCAGGTGTGTAAAGGCCTTTATCCTTAGCCAGACCTTTGGCAATGGCGTATGCGCTGCGGAGACCAGATTCTCCGCCTCTCGTGCTTATATAATTCATTATACTATACCTCCGGAGGGATTGTTATGTGTATGGATCGTTCGCACCTGTTTTAATTCGTGAGAATCCTATTTCTGCTCCATTGCCTTGAAAACCCTGATCAGGTTTCCGAAGAAGATATTGTGGAGGGTGTCGCCCTGGTAGTTCTTTCTTGCCAAAGCTTCCCAGATGAGCTCCACGTCCTCAACACCGTTCATCCCCTCGGGGATAGTCTCGCAGCCGTCAAGATCGGCGCCGATGGCAATGTTCTTCTCTCCCCCCAGCTCCATAAAGTGCTCTATGTGGGCTATGGTGTCATCAATGGTGGCCTGTCTGCCTTTCACTATAAAGTCGGAATAGAGGTTGATGCCCGCAACGCCTCCGGCTTTTATGATGGCCTTGAACTGCTCGTCCGTCAGGTTTCTCCTGTGAGGACACAGCACCTTTGAATTGGAATGGCTTGCGATGAAGGGTTTTTCGCTTATCTGCGCGATGTCCCAGAAGGTCTCCTCGGAGGCGTGGGACACATCCATAATGATTCCCAGCTCTCCCGCTCTCTTTACGAGTTTTCTGCCTTCCTCCGTCAGACCGCCGCCGGTGACGCAGCTGCCCGCGTAGGCATTTCTGTAGTTCCATGTTATGGTCAGCACCCTGACACCGAGCTCAAAGGCGCCCTCGATGCCGATTTTTTCAATCTGCTCCGCGCCTTCCACTCCCAGTATCGCGGCGGATTTTTCCAGCTTTATCGCTTTTTCTATATCGGATGCGCTTCTGCAGGGCATGATTATATCGCGGTTGCGCTCTATTTCCGTGTAGAACACCCGGGTTAATGCTTCAAACTGGTCGTAGATACCGTAATCAGGCTCAAAATCTCCCGATATGCAGCGATCAATAAATTCCTGCTCGCTCTTTGTATCTCCCCGGAACTTCGCTCCCATGTCGGAAAAGCAGGCGAACACCTGCACATAGGGCTTGTAGTGCTTCGTTCTTTCCAGAGCTATATGGAAACTGTTGCTTTTAAGATGCCCGCCCTCGTTGAGTATCCTCAGAAGGGTATCGCAGTGGGAATCAAAATAAGGTATTTTCATTTTTCCCTCTCCTCAGTAAAAAGCGTTTTCAATATGATTAATTCTGGTCTGCACGCCATCTGTATATATTTCTATTACGTCAAAGCGGATTATATGCTCCTCACTTTGGCCTGATAGCCACAAAGCGGCGGTTTTTCTAAGCTTATCTCTTTTTGTGTATCCCACAGCGGCGTATCCGGGGAACGCCGATCCCTCCCTGCGCATCTTTACCTCTGCTACAACGGTTATATTCTCCTTACGGGCGATTATGTCGATCTCTCCGTAGGCGCAGCGGTAGTTGCGCTCAATTATCTCATAGCCATGCGAGGCAAGAAACTTGGCGGCTATGTCCTCACCAATCCTACCTTTTTTTGATGCTGTTCCCATATCTTTTCGTAAGGAAGCTTATTCTGTGCTCCCGGCATATCCCGTATTTTTCTATCATTTCATAGTGAAGCTTAGTTGCATAACCTTTGTGCCTATCAAAACAGTATTCCGGGTATTTCTCATGGAGGGTGAGCATATATCTGTCCCTTTCCACCTTCGCTAATATTGACGCGGCGGCGATGGACATACTCAAACTGTCACCTTTTACCACAGCTCTTGCGGGGATAATGAAGCCCCTTGTCGTGTTTCCGTCAACTAAGACAAATTCGGGCTTTACTTTAAGTCCCTCTATCGCCCTTCTCATGGCGAGCATGGCGGCATTTAATATGTTCATCTCCTCGATTTCCTCCACAGTGGCGGTGGCTACGTGATAATCGATAGCTTTTTCCTTTATTATGTCATAGAGCCTGTCACGCTGCTTCTCGGTGAGTGACTTTGAATCGTCAAGGCTCTCTATATCCTCTCCATAAGAGAGAATTACCGCGGCGGCGTATACGCCTCCCGCGAGAGGGCCTCGGCCTGCCTCGTCAACTCCGCAGATGACCTTGAAACCCTCATTGATGGCTTCTTTTTCGTAAATCCAGCCGTTTTCCATTACTCAATCGGCTCCTCAAGGGTTATTCTTCCCAGCTTGCCGCCTCTGTATTCGTCAAGGAGAATCTTCGAAGCTCTATCCGTGTCAACTTCGCCGCCGGAGATAAGGAAGCCGCGCTTCCGTCCGATAGCCTTAAGATCCTCGTAGGCGTCACCGGAGAGCTCTATATTGTATCTGTTTTCAAGTGATTCGGGAGCGCAAGCCGTGAGCCTCTTCACAAGCTCAAACGCCAGCTCCTGAATATCCATGACATCGTTCTTTATGGCTCCGGTAAATGCCAGCGCCAGCGCTACCTCTCTGTCTTCAATTTTCGGCCACAGGATGCCCGGGGTGTCGAGAAGCTCTATGGAGCCCCGAAGGGATATCCACTGCTTTCCTCTTGTAACGCCAGGTCTGTCCTCCGCTTTGGCAGATCTCCTGCCGCTGAGCCTGTTTATAAGGGAGGACTTTCCCACGTTCGGGATGCCTACTATCATGAGGCGCAGCGTTCTGTTCTGTCCTTTCGCCTCGCTTCTGGCGATTTTGTCCTTCAGAAGCTCCCGTACGGCGCCGTTAAAGGCTTTAGTGCCGGCTCCTGTTTTGCTGTCGGTCTCGATTACGATATACCCTCGAGAAGCGTAGTGTTTCTTCCATCTTGCGGTGGCGTTTGAATCCGCCTGATCGCAGCGGTTCAGCACAATCATCCTGGGCATTGATTTCACCAGTGTCTCTATGTCAGGGTTGCGGCTGGATTCCGGGATTCTCGCGTCCACAACCTCGCATACCGCGTCTACCAGCTTCAGGGAATCCTCCATCATACGCCGGGTTTTTGTCATGTGGCCGGGGTACCAGTTTATAACCATTATTCTGCTTTCCTTTGTTATTTTTATGAGTTCAGGGAATAGAGATCGATCTTCTCTAAAAATCCGAAATCCCGCAGGGGCCAGATGCGCAAAAGGGCTCTGCCCACTATGTATCTCTCGTCAATCATGCCGAATTCTGATATTCTGCTGTCAGAGCTACCGTTTCGGTTGTCACCCAGCACGAAGATATGTCCTGCCGGCACCTTTACCGGGAATTCAACGTCGCCCCGCCTATTGGTGGGGGTGTTTGTAAAGCTTGAGTCGGTGGGTATATCGTCCACGTACACAACACCCTTTTCAAAGTCTATGTCCACCGTCTGGAACTCCGTGGCGATTATTCTCTTTACGATTGAGTCCTCCCTGGCGGTGCGCTTTGTGATAACCACAACATCTCCCGGGGCAGGCTCATAGAACAATTTTGATACGATAAGATAATCTCCGTTGTGAAGGTTCGGCAGCATGCTTGAGCCGGATACGCTTATAAGACGCACGGCAAAGGCAAACAGCAGTATGATTATCATAAGGGCGCTGACAAGAGCCTCGCCCCATTCGAATATATCTCTTTTTATATCTGTGTCCGGAGTCGCTTCAAGCTCATCGTCGATGAATTCTTCATTCTTTTTCATTTCGCCGTCTCCTCAGAAACCGAAAGATGTAAAAAAGGGAAGAACACTGTTCTCCCCTCTTTCCTTGGCTTTTTTGATACGCTTCTTAGATATCCTGCTTGACCTTTGCAGCCTTGCCAACTCTGCCGCGCAGATAGTAGAGCTTAGCGCGG
>JAAZBA010000089.1 GCA_012514045.1 Clostridiales bacterium
GAATCCTTTTCACCTGTGATCTGTTACCTACATTTGAGGATTATCCAGCGGAGATAATGGAAAACGAGTATGACCTGACTATGACAGAGTTGACACACCACAGAATATTCAGAGCACTTGACAAGCTTATGTTCACAAAAACTAAGTTTATGATATTTAGCCATGTATATGACCTCTATCATGGCGCAGGAAAAAAGGATGCTGAAAGGCTTCTAAATATGCTTCCTTACAAATATGAAATTGCATACGACGGATATGAATTCGTTCTATAACAGGTATTGACAAATTTGTTAAAAAACGCTATAATCAAGATGGTTTTTCGCCCTGAGTGTGACTCAAAGGGGGAATAATGTTGTGCTTATTTAAAAGAAGAAAAGAAAAAAAGGAGAGTGAGCAACAGAATAAACGAGCTGTAGCGTTTGTTGATTATGAGCACTGGTATATATCGATGACAAGGATGTATAATCAAAAACCCGACCTGAAAGGCTGGCAGGAGGAAATCAGTGCTAAATATGACATTATCAACATCTTATTCTTCGCTGACTTCTCGAGCGGCTCAATAAGAGCGGAAATACCAAGAATAAGAGAAATCAGCAACACAATTATTGAGACACAGAACACCGGCGGCTTCTATAAAAAGGATTTTACCGACTTTATTATGCTCGATTTTATTTATCAGCGGGCTTATATGAGGGAAAGCGATGAAGCATTTATTATTTTTACTGGTGACGGACATTTCAGCTCTGTTGTAAGGTTTCTTACCAACAGATGTCAAAAGGAAGTCGGTGTTTATGCTGTCAAGGAAGCGTTCAGCTCACAGCTTAAGTCATCAGCCAGCTGGTATGTGGAAATCGAAAAGAATGAGAACGAGATAAACGATTACAAAACTAAGCTTCTCGCAAATTTTGAAAGACTTGAAAAGAGTGAAAACAGAGTACGCCCGACATTTATGAAAACGGCTGAAAGGGTTGCCGAAGTTTATAATCTTGATTTTGAAAACGTCAAAACAGCGCTCCATGAGCTTATCCACGATGACTATGTTTATCAGATAAAGGAACGCTTTGAAGCAAAAAAGTTCCTGAATGTGCTTTATGTGGACTGGGCAAAGGTGGAACAGGACGGATTGTATAGGCGAGGCTCTGCATCCTGACAAGAATGAATAATCACCCAAGGCGAAAACCATAAGCCCGGTATAGGCATAATATGCTTTTACCGGGCTTGAACTTTGTCATACAAGCTTCTTTGTAAGCCACTTACCACTCCTGAACCTAAGAATAAAAAATATTGCTCTGAAGAACCAGTCGAGATACATACCTATCCATATTCCGTGTATTCCCAGCGATGTATACTTGGTCAGCAGGAAAGAGGCTCCGACTCTGAAAACAAACATACAAACAACCGCAGTAATCATGTTGTTTTGCACATCTCCAGCAGCTCGAAGGGCAGAGGGCAGAACAAAGGACACAGCCCACATAAGGGGCATTAGAATAAGATATACGTTGTAAAGCGATCGAATAATCGATTCAACCTCCTCCGACTGTTTATAGAGCCCCATGAAGCCGTCGAGGAGGAAAAAAGCAATGACACAGATGGCGCTCAGTGCCATCATACAAAAAATGGTACAGGAAGAAGACATGCTTTTTGCTTTTTTGTGGTCATCCATTCCCACATATCTTCCTACAAGGGGAATTGCAGCAAGCTGTAGAGCGTTTCCCGGAACTAGAAGAAGGCTTGACATATTGTTTGCTATCGCATTCGCCGCAAGGCTTGCAGTACCCAGTGGAATGATAAACGTCTGAGTAAGCAGTCTTCCAAACTGGAACATGACGTTTTCGACGCCAATCGGTACGCCTATAAAAAGAACAAGCTTTATTGTTTTCCAGTCTATATGCCTTATTCTAAGTGATTCAACATAGATATTTGTATTACCATTCTTTATCATTATAACACCATGAATAGCTCCGTATGCCCTGGCTAATATAATAGCCAGTCCCGGTCCGTACATACCAAGATTAAAGAACATGATAAACACAAATGACAGCACAGCATATAGTACATTTGTGAATATCGAAATGAATACCGTCTTTTTTGGATGACCGGAGCCTCTTACAATATTGACTGAACCAGTGTAGAGAGCAAAGAAGGGAAACGAGCAGGCACACACCACAAAGAAAGTTTTAGCATTGTCGAACACTGCTTGCTCCGTACCTCCAAGGACCGTATTGAGAATCAAGTTATGACCTGTAAGAAGCACGATGCTAATTATGCTTCCCCATATAAGCAAGAGATACAGCGCCTGAATAGCTACCTGTCCCGTTTCTTTTCTGTTGCTTTTCCCTCGGTGCTGGGATACAAGCACAGCGACGCCGGCTCCCAAGGAGGTGATAAAATTGTTTATTACAAGATTAATTGACTCGGCAAGGTTATAACCGGCTACTTGCGTATCTCCGAGTCTGCTGATAGCGGTACTGATAAGTATTGAGCAGAGAGAAAACGCAAACTGCTCAAACAATATTGGCGTTAAAAGAGGAATAATCTCCCTTACATCCTCTTTAAATATAAAAATTGAATTTCTTATTCTGTCTGTATTTTTGTTTGTCATAAAAATACCCCTGCGAATTTAGATATAAAATATCATAACCGATTGAAATGATATACCCATTGTGCTATAATTAGTACAAAAGAAACCATGTGAAAGGAAATATTTATGCTGAGCTTTGAAAAGCTTGAACCGGAACATCTTGAGCTTCTTAAGCATTATCTAGGGCACGTAACATATGAAACATGTGACTATACACCAGTCGGGATTATGATGTGGCGCGACTACTTCTATATACACATAGCTGAAAAAGACGATACGCTTTACTTTTTGAGCCGATACGGAAATATTGGACAATGCTTTTCCTTTCCGGTAAGAAAAGACGGCAAAACACCAACATATGAAGCCGTTGAGAATATTTCACTTTATGCAAAGGAAAATAATCTACCGCTTCGATTCTGCACTGTTCCGGAATCACAGCTTCCAATACTTGTTGAATATATGGGCGACAGCTGCAACGTGATTACTGATAAGGCTTGGTATGATTATATATACTTAGCCGAAGATCTTGCCTCTCTTAGGGGACGTAAATATAACGGTCAGCGCAACCACATAAACCGCTTCCAAAAACAATATAAAGACTATAGCTTCATCCCTATAGAAGCGTCAAACATAGATATGGTTAAAGAATTCAGCGAAACCTTTTGTGACCGGGGAGCCGACAAAATCGATATGAAGGAATATGAGTCGAGAGCTGTGGTTGAAGTGTTTGATTACTTCCTTAGCTCAGATCTCGTAGGCGGTTTCATTGAACATGAGGGTCGTATCCTTGCGATAGCCGTTGGAGAAAAAATCGGAGATACAATGTATCAGCACATAGAAAAAGCGTTGCCCAGCATAAACGGCGCTTACCAGACTGTAGCGCGGGAATTTGCAATTACGTTTGCCTCAGAATGTATGTTCATCAACAGGGAAGAGGACGAGGGCATTGAAGGTTTGAGACGTGCAAAAGAAGCTCTACACCCAATAAAACTTCAAAAAAAATACCTTGTCTATAAATAATACCCCGTAATAGATCGAAAGTCAACAAGATTAAATAAGTTTAATTATAAAAGGAGAATATGATATGAAATACTGTTTTAAAAATGCTGACAATCTTCTTGAGGGCATCGCAATCCTTGCTCCTGATCTCGATATTACTATCTCAGACGCAGAGGATGCGGATATTGTTGTAAATATCGAAGAAACTGACGAAGAACTGCTGCTTCTAACAAAGACTGGCAATGCTGCCACTATAAGATACGGAAGCTCAAAATCCAGATTCTTCCGAGCCCTTGCCATGCTTGTCAAGCTTTCCAAGGAAAACGTAAAGGAGAAGCTTATAAGGGAAGAACCGCTC
>JAAZBA010000127.1 GCA_012514045.1 Clostridiales bacterium
CAGTCTGAACAGCTCCATGGTATCGGAGTTAAGCCTGATCTGATAATAACAGTTTTCTGCATATAATCGATCAAAAACGGCTTCCATCAGCAGCTTGCTTCTATTAACAGTGATCTTTCTGTTTTCGGTCTGCCTCAAATAAAAGAACAGGGTATTTATATCAGCATCTGCTACCTTCCATTTATTCGGACTGGCGAGTTCTTCAATCGCATGCCCTATCATGGTAATCGCATTCTGTTCGAACGCTACAAATCGACTGTCACCATCGGCATATTGAGCTTGCTTTCGGCTGAACCATTCTGAACAATCGCTCAGTTTGAGTTGCTCAGCCAAATAAGTGAACACTAATGTTGTTGTTTCCTCTATGTTATCATTCCATTCAGAGAGGTAGCGGCTACACATTTCAGCATAACGTTTGCCTCTATTCTCCGATAAGAATATTTTGCTTTGCACCAATGTTTTTGGCTGCTCGCTAACGATACGGAAAAACTGGTCGCGCATAAGGTGCAAGATGACATTGCGATGAGTGACGTTGGGGCGTTTCAGTTCCTGAAGAACTTTGAGAAAAGCCTCGATAGTATGCAAATTCCGAATCAAAGCACCTTGCTGAGGGAAATATTTCAATTTGACAAGCATAGACACCCATTGCTCATAAAGCTCATCTCGTAAGAGTATATGCGACAGTAGCTGAACATATTCTGGCAGTTCGACATACGCACCGTCGTTATAAGGATCTATAAGAGCAATCATATCTTCATCGCTCATACCTGGTTTAATGTCCTTGTCACAGAGATTATACACCTCGTTTCTATAGCCGGCACTTGAACGTGTTTCTTTCAAGATAGCAGCGGATGAAAGACCGTTTATCAACTTGCCTATCTTCTGTTCAGATAAGGTATAGCTGAGATAAAAGCCGTAATCCATATTATCGCCAAGGTCATCGAGTTTCTGAAGCCTATGCTTGTCTGAGACTGCCGAAAGCCGTTTGCCTCCCTCATACGACATGAGATGAAGATAGAGCCTACATTTGACAAATGAACGGAATCCGAACACCTTCTTCACATCATCATCGTCGAAGTTGTAGCGATTGAGCTTTCCAGACACTATCTGCTGAACGCAAGATTCGAACACGTCTCCATGCTCTACGTTGAACTCGCCCTTGTCATAACTCTCAATCGTATTCGCAAGGTGGATTCTGTCGAAAAGTATCGATTCTGTTGTGGTACAGAATACTTTATTTAGATATTTCTCAATATTCATGGGTTTTGTCTTGTTGTCTTGAAACCTCTTTGAGAGTTATAATGATTTTGATAATAATTATACAGATTTACCACAATATCTTTGTCTTTATCCTTGTCCAGATAATAAATGCCATGATACTTCATTGACATCTGTTGGCCATCAAGAGAATTTCCCACCAAATAGAAATCCTTATCATCAATTATCAGGTAACGGTCGTGCCAAAGAGAGATTTTTTGATCACTGCTCACCCCATATTCCTTAAAGGAAACAATCTTGAGAGTGTAATGTTGCAGATTCTTTTTGATGACATTTCGGATATTGTCGGAATAAGATTCTATCTCCTTTTTATCATACCCAATCGTATATATCTCGATGGAAAGATTATCACCACATACTGCCTCGAACACGCGAATATAATCGTCATCATTAAAGGTAAAGGCATAAGGGTCAAGAATCCTTATACTCTTTTTTGCACCAGCCAACAGTTCCTTATAGTAGGCGGCATTTTTGTTGATTTCTGGGTCGTGCAACACATAGTTATCCCCCTGCTGGTATTTCGTCTGCGAGGGCACTGCTCCTGGTATGTTGATTGTTGCCATATTACAATTGTTCTGTTATATTGTCATCTGCCCACCATTGTTCCGTAGATGCTATTATCTTACTTGCGTAAGCCTGTGGAA
>JAAZBA010000279.1 GCA_012514045.1 Clostridiales bacterium
ACCTTTCAAGACTTCGCACCAAGCCCTCTTATTTTAATATAAAACAAAAGATCCGCCGCTTTTTCTCCCGATTTAGACGCGGCGACAGCATAAACGACTTCATCAGCCGGGTAAAGGCGGGACTCAAGCGGTTTCTTTTTCCCACCTCCTTTTTCGAGGACATGGGCATCAATTACTACGGCCCGGTGGACGGACACGACATCGGTGAAATCCGCCATATGCTCAGGGCTGCAAAACACAGCGGAAAGCCCTGCATTGTCCACTGCATAACGAAAAAAGGGAAGGGCTACAAATATTCCGAGGAAAACCCGGAGCGGTTCCACGGATCATCCGGCTTTAACATCGACTCGGGAGAATACAAGGTGTCCTCCGCCTCCCCCTCCTACTCTGACGCGTTCGGCAGTCAGCTGGTACGTATGGCGAGGGAGGACAGAAGGATTTGCGCCGTAACCGCGGGAATGACCTTAGGAGTGGGGCTCAAGCAGTTTGCCTCCTTGTTTCCCAAGCGTTTTTTCGATGTGGGAATCGCCGAGGATCATGGGGTAACCATGTCGGCGGGACTGGCGAAGCAGGGAATGAAACCGGTTTGCGCCATTTACTCTACTTTCCTGCAGCGCGCTTACGATCAACTTATACACGATGTGGCTATCGAAGGACTCCATGTTGTGTTTTGTTTAGATAGGGCAGGGATTGTGCCTGGCGACGGCAAGACACATCAAGGTCTTTTCGACGTACCCTTTCTCCGTACGGTACCGGGCATGAAAATCATGTGTCCGGGAAGCGAAAAGGAGCTTGTTTCATCCATGAGGCTTGCCCTTGATGACACCGGTCCTGTGGCGATAAGATATGAAAAATGCTCTGAGGGTGAGTATAAGAGCGACTGCTCCGCTGAGGACGCGACTGTTATAAGACAGGGCTCCGACGCCGCTATTGTATGCTACGGAGCGATAACAAACGAGGTGCTTGCAGCCTGCCGTGAGTTGTCCGATTTGGAGATAGAGTGCGAGGTAATAAAGCTCTTCCGCCTTGACGTGGGAGATTACGATGCTGTATACGACTCGGTAAAGAAAACGGGGGTGTTTGTCTGTGTGGAAGAGTCGGTAAACGAGGGAAGCATGGGCATGAGAATTGCCGCGGGGCTTGCCCTTGAGGGGATTGACGTGAAAAAGACGATGCTTATCAATGCTGGAGCGGAGTTTCTGCCCTGTGGCTCGATAAACGATCTGCGGCGTCATCTCCGCATGGACAGAGAGAGCATAGTTCTGAGGATAAGGGAGCTTATCGGAAAATGAGAGCGGACGCGTATATAGCATCCCTTGGAATTATGGGACGTGACAGGGCAAAGGAGATGATCCTGTCAGGCAGGGTGACGATCGGAGGGGAGAAAATCCTAAAGCCTTCTCAAGAGATCACCGAAGGTACAAAGGTGTCGATCCTGAACCTTGAAGAAGAGTATGTGAGCCGGGGCGGAAAGAAGCTTGAGTATGCTTTGGACGAGTTTTCCATCGGAGTTTCGGGGATTTCGGCTCTGGACGTGGGAGCCTCCACCGGAGGGTTTACCCATTGTTTGCTCAGACGGGGCGCCGCAAGGGTTTGCGCCCTGGATTCAGGGGACAATCAGCTCCATGAGTCGCTCCGCCGGGACGAGAGGGTATATTCCCTTGAAAACACCAACATCAGAGACGTGACAAGCGATATTCTTCCCTTTATACCGGATATAGTAACCGTTGACGTGTCTTTTATTTCCCTTTCCTTAGTGTTTCCGGCTCTTAAAAATCTCGGCTGTGAAAGCGTTGTAGCCCTTATAAAGCCTCAGTTCGAGTGTGAAAAATCCTCAATAGGCAAAAAAGGCGTAGTCCGGGACAAGAAGAGCCACATCAATGCCATAAAATCTGTTATACTATCCGCCGGTGAAGACGGCTACAGCCTTGCGAAGCTCACATATTCCCCCTTAAAAGGACCTGAGGGGAACATAGAGTTTTTGGCGCATTTTATAAAAGGACAGACCTCATCTGTCAAGATAGATGAGATCAAAAGAACGGTTGAACGGGCTCATATATATCTCAAGGGGTGATATTTCTTTATGAATATACTGCTTCTCTGCAACAGGGAAAGACCCGGGGAGCGGGAGGTCATGCTTGAAAGCGCTGCAATTCTCAAAGATCATGGCGCCTTCCTTTACTCCGCAGCCGATGAGGGCGTGGACTATATTGAGAGGATAAACCCTGAGGAGGGTATTAAGGTTGCCGACGCTCTGGTTGTGGTCGGTGGTGACGGCTCTATTCTCTCGGCGGCTTCCCTTGCCTCAAAATATGAGGTGCCGATTTTAGGGATAAATATGGGACGGCTTGGATTTTTAAGCGAGCTTGAGCCTGAGGAAATAGACCTTTTGTCCTGCCTTATGAAGGGAAAATACACCATAGAGAGACGCATGATGCTGGAAGCTTCCATTGTGCGCTCCGGGGAGACGGTATACACAGGTCACGGCCTCAATGACGCGGTGCTCACAAGGGGCGTGGGTTGCAAGGTGATGGAGTTCGACATTTATGCCGACAGCCAGTTTATCGCGAAATTCAGAGCTGACGGGGTGATTATCTCCACTCCCACCGGCTCTACAGGTTACTCCATGTCCGCGGGAGGACCTATAATCGATCCCACGGAGCACAATCTCACCGCTACGCCCATATGCGCCCACGGACTTTACGCAAAGTCCTTTGTGCTGGCGTCGGAGAGGGTGGTAACGGTGGGGGTGCGCTCACTGCGTTCAAAAAGCTCAGTCCTGTCCGTTGACGGCAGGGACGATTTCCCGGTGCTGGACGATGATCTGATAGTAATTAAGCAGTCACCTTTTGTGACGGATATGATAAAAGTCAAGGGCGGAAGCGTCTACGATGTGATAAGGGATAAGTTGAATTATGGAATCTAAAGTGAAAAACACGAAACTCCAGAGACAGGCAAAAATTCTGGAGTTAATCGAGCGAGAGCCCCTTCAGACACAGGAAGAGGTGCTCAGAAAGCTTATGGAGGCAGGCTTTGAGACGACTCAGGCTACTATATCCAGAGATATCAAGGAACTGAAGCTTAAGAAGCTTCTCAACTCCGAAGGAGAATACCGCTATGCCGCGGTGCGTGAACAAGCGGACAAAGCCCTCATGATGAGGGTACAGCAAGTTTTTAAAGCCAGCGTTACCTCCATTATGCACGCCCAGAATATAGTGGTGATAAAGACACTGCCTGGTATGGCTCAGGCGGCAGGCTTTGCTGTGGATTCTCTTAAACTGAGAGAGTCCCTTGGCTCCATAGCGGGAGACGATACAATACTTATTGTGGCTCATGATAACACAACGGCGTCCCGCTTGTGCGGTGACCTGAGCAATCTCCTTAAATGAGGTAGAATAAGAGGTGAAGGGTAATGCTCGAGCTGCTGCATATTGAGAATATAGCTGTTATAGAGCGCTCCGATATTGAGCTGTCTCCCGGTTTCAACGTCATGACCGGTGAGACGGGAGCGGGAAAGAGCATTGTCATCGACTCGATCAACACCATCCTGGGAGCCAGAGCCTCAAGAGAGCTTGTAAGAACGGGAGCTGCCCGTGCAAGCGTCACGGGATCGTTTCGCTGTGAAACAAAGGAAGTTCTTGAATCTCTTTCATCCATGGGAGTTACTCCGGATGAGGACGGTTTTATAGTGCTGCGCAGGGACATAACCTCCGACGGCAGAGGAACCTGCAGAATTAACGGAAGCCCGGTGAGCGTGGGAGTGCTGCGGGAAGCGGGCGCTCTGCTTGTGTCCATTCATGGTCAGCACGAGAATCAGAAGCTTTTAAACGACTCTCAGCATCTGTCGCTGCTGGACAGAGCCTCAAAATCGGGGCAGCTTTTGGAGGAGTATTCGGAGAAGTATAGAATTTACAAGGAATACGAGCGTAAGCTCAAGTCCTTTGAGACTGATGAAAAGAAAAGAGCCCAAAGGGCGGACATGCTCAGATACCAGATAGGCGAGCTTAATGAGGCAAACCTTGTGCCGGGAGAGGAAGAACCTTTGGAAGAGAGAAGGCTTATCCTTCAGAACGCCTCAAGACTATCCGAAGCGGTGACAAGGGCAAATGTGATGCTCTACGGCGACGATACCTCCGACGGAGCGGTAAGCGAGGTGGACAAGGCGAGGCGGGAGCTGTCAGGCTGCTCAAATATAACCTCAACCATCGACCGGTTATGCGATGAGCTGGACGACATATATGAAAGACTGCGTCAGGCGGCAAACGATGTGCTGTCGCTGACCGATAAATATGAATATAACGAGCGGGAGCTGGATGACATAGAGTTTCGGCTCGACACGCTGTCGAAACTGAAGAAAAAATACGGCAGCTCCGTGGAGGAGATGCTTGCGTACCTTGAAGACTGTAAAACGGAGCTTTCCGATATGGAAAGCGCGGATTTCGACAGGGAAAAGCTGGAAAAGCAGCTGGAATTAAAAAAAAGCGAAGCGCTTGAGGCGGCTAAAAAACTGTCGGATTACAGAAAGAAGTCTGCTTTGGAGCTTGAGAAGCTTATAACCGGAGAGCTTAAGTATCTTGACATGAAGAACGCCCGGTTTGTAACGGAGTTCAAAGAGGTTCCCATGAGCGGGAGCGGCACCGATGAGGTGCGGTTCCTCATAAGCGTAAACGCCGGCGAAGAGGTAAGGCCTCTGTCTAAAATCGCCTCCGGAGGAGAGCTTTCGAGAATAATGCTGGCGCTGCAGAGCATTTTAGCTTCAGCGGACGATATAGAGACGATGATATTTGATGAGATCGACACGGGAGTCAGCGGCAGAGCTGCCCAGAAAGTGGCGGAGAAGCTGGCAGGAGTGGCGAGACTAAAACAGGTTATCTGCGTGACCCATTCCACCCAGCTTGCGGCAATGGCGGACTGCCACATGCTTATAGAAAAGCGGGAGGAAAGGGGAAGAACATACACAAGCGTTGTTCCTCTTGAGGAGGAAGGCCGCCAAAGGGAGCTTGCCAGAATCACCTCCGGCGCAACAGTGACAGAAAGCGGCCTGAAAAACGCTTTGGAAATGCTCTCCCAGGCAAGGGAATATAAAAAGGGTCTGCGGCAAGAAATGTAACCTCCAACCTCGCGTATACCTCACTATTATTAACCCAGATAAGGAACAATGCACATGAATATACCGGAAAAGATTCTGAAATACATTGATATATCCTCCCTTGAAAGTGAGACGATCGGCCGCTCCGATGCTTCGGTCGAGCGCTTCGGAGAGATGTATCTTAAATCCGACTCCATAAGCTCATCTCTTCCCCGGGAACATCGGGCACTGAGGTATATGCAGGGCAAGGTAAGCGTGCCGGAGATCGTGGAGTACGTTGAAGAAGAGGGCAGAGCGTATCTGCTCACAAGGCGCATCCCGGGAACGATGGCATGCCGCAAGGAAAACCTGGCTACTCCCGAGCGCACCGTAAAGCTTTTAGCGGAGGGGCTCAAGATCCTCTGGAACGCCGATATATCCGACTGCCCGGAGGAGCTTATATTCACCTTCAGCCGCGTACTTGAGCTAGCGGAAAAACGACTTTCGGAAGCAGGCTTGGAGGAATGGGAAGACAGCGAGTTTGAGAGTCCTGAGGCGCTGCTGCGCTACCTGAAGACTGTTGACTTCAAAGACGACCTTGTCCTTGCCCACGGCGACTACTGCCTTCCCAACGTGTTCTTAGAGGGAGATAAGGTCACGGGATTTCTTGACATGGCGGACGCAGGGGTATGCGACAGGTATATGGACATAGCCCAGTGTCTGTGGTCCATTGAATATAACTTCCGCACAGATAAATATAACTCCCTGTTTCTTGAAAATCTCGGGATCGAACCGGATTATGAAAAAATCAGGCTTTGGAGCCTTTACGGCATGCTGTTTTGATTATGGTCAAGCTTAAAAAAGAACACTTAGAGAATGTAAAACATCTGTTTACCTTTGAAAACGAGACACTTGTCTTGTCATGCCTCCAGGGGCTCATGGGAGAAATATACGCGGACGATGAAATTAACCCTGCCTGCGCCTGCGCCGTAATCGTAAACTTTGCCTTTCTGGCGGGGGACAGCTCCCATCCGGAAGCGGATAAGTTTGTGGACTGTCTCACTCCCTTCATGGAGTGGTTTATTGTGCCCCAGGACGAAGGCTGGGAGAACGTTATCAAGCGTCGCTTTGGGGAAGACTGCGGACATTTCAACCGCTATGCCATAAAAAAGGACGGAGACGTGTTCGACAGGGAAAAACTGCAGGAATACGCGGAAAATGTGCCGGAGGGCTACGAAATAGTGCCCTTCGATGAGAATATCTATGAAATTGCAAAAGAGGAGAAGTGGTCTTGTGACTTCTCAAAGAACGTGGCGCCTTACGAGCTGTTCCGCCGGGTGGCGATTGGATATGCCGCTCTCTACAACGGTGAGCTTGTGGCGGGAGCGTCAACCTTCAGCTACTTTGAGGGAGGCATCGAGATAGAAATCGACACAAGAGAGGATCATCAGGGAAAGGGGCTTGCCACAGCTTGCGGCTCAAGGCTTATTCTGGAGTGCTTGAAACGTGGGCTTTATCCCAGCTGGGACGCAGCCACAAAGATTTCCCTCTCCTTAGCCGAAAAGCTCGGTTACCACTTCAGCCATGAATATATAACATATTATGTAAACTTATAGGGGACACCGCAGTGAAAAAGGAAAACATACGCAATTTTTCAATTATTGCCCATATAGATCACGGAAAATCCACCCTTGCCGACAGGCTTCTCGAGCTGTGCAACGCCGTCGATATGAGAACCATGTCAAGCCAACTTCTGGATAATATGGCTCTTGAGCGTGAGCGCGGCATTACCATCAAAGCCAGAGCCGTAAGGCTTGATTATGACTCCCCCGACGGCAACCGCTACCATATGAATCTGATTGACACTCCTGGGCATGTGGACTTTAACTACGAGGTTTCCCGCTCCCTTGCGGCCTGTGAGGGCGCAATACTGGTGGTAGACGCTTCCCAAGGCATCGAAGCGCAGACATTGGCAAACACATACCTTGCGCTGGAGCACAACCTTGAGGTTGTGCCGGTGATAAATAAAATCGATCTCCCCGCCGCGGATCCCGCAAGGGTGAAGAAGGAGATCGAGGACATAATCGGTGTCCCTGCTCAGGACAGCCCGGAGATATCTGCAAAGAACGGCATAAACGTGGAGAGCGTGCTTGAGGAGATAGTAAAGCTCGTTCCTCCTCCGAAAAGCGACGATGAAAGCCCCCTCAGAGCCCTCATATTCGACAGCCAGTATGACAGCTACAGAGGTGTTATCGTGTATGTAAGGCTTATGGAAGGCACCCTGAGAGCCGGCGACTTTGTGAGAATGATGGCAACGGGCGCTGAGTATGAGGTGGTGGAAGTCGGCGTCATGCGCGCTACCACTCTTGAGAGCTGCGATGTGCTCACCTCCGGCGAAGTGGGATACTTCACAGCCAGCATAAAAGACCTGGGGGATACCCATGTGGGCGATACTGTCACATGGGCGGAGGGCGGAGCTTCGGAGCCTCTTCCGGGCTACCGCAAGGTAAAGTCCATGGTTTTCTCCGGCGTATACCCCGCGGACGGAGCCAAGTACCCGGATCTCCGTGACTCCCTGGACAAGCTGCAGCTCAATGACGCCTCCCTTACCTTTGAGCCGGAGTCCTCCGTGGCTCTCGGATTCGGTTTCCGCTGCGGATTTTTGGGGCTGCTTCATATGGAGATAATCCAGGAACGTCTGGAGAGGGAGTTTAGTCTTGACCTTATCACCACTGCTCCTTCTGTTGAATATAGAGTAACCCTTACAAGCGGCGAGACAGTGATGATAGCGAACCCTCTGAACTACCCCTCACCGGCGGTGATAGAGTATGCAGAGGAGCCATTTGTAAACGCCAATATCATGAGTCCAACGGAATACGTTGGCAATATAATGGAGCTTTGTCAGGACAGACGGGGAATGTTCAAGGATATGAAGTATCTTGATGCCACAAGAATAGAGCTCCACTATGAGCTGCCCCTGAACGAAATCATATATGACTTCTTCGATGCTCTCAAGTCCTGCACCAGAGGTTACGCCTCCCTGGACTACGAGTTCCTGGGCTATAGAAAGTCCGACCTTGTGAAACTGGATATCCTCCTGAATGGCGAGATAGTGGACGCTTTGTCTTTCATTGTTCATACGGAGAAGGCCTACCCCAGAGCAAGGCGGATCGCTGAGAAACTGAAAGAAAACATCCCCCGCCAGCTTTTTGAAATCCCGGTTCAGGCTGCAATCGGAGGAAAGATAATCGCTAGAGAAACCGTCCGGGCGCTGCGTAAGGACGTGCTTGCCAAGTGCTACGGCGGCGACATAACGAGAAAGAAGAAGCTTCTTGAGAAGCAGAAGGAGGGCAAGCGCCGCATGCGCTCTCTCGGTACGGTAGACGTGCCGCAGGAGGCCTTCATGGCTGTGCTGAAGCTGGATGAGTAACAAGCTTGGAATCTATCTCCATCTACCTTTTTGCCGGCAGAGGTGCGGCTACTGCGACTTCTACTCCACCTGCGGGAAAACCGTGTTCGATATGAGAAGGTATGTACACGCGCTGGAGCGTCACATCGTCCTGTTGACTGATTATACGCCCATGGAGGCGGATACCGTGTACTTCGGAGGCGGCACCCCCTCAGTTATCGGCACTGTCGCGCTGGAGAGCCTTATAAAGACTGTAAAAAACCGCTTTTCCGTCACGGAAGACGCAGAGATAACAATTGAAGCCAACCCGGGGGAGATATACAGGGATTTTATGCAGAAAAGCGTAAACCCCGCTAAAACACTGGGGCTTCTGAGAGGCGCGGGCTTTAACCGCATATCCTTTGGCGTGCAGTCCTCCGACTCCGCCCAGCTCTATATGCTGGGGCGAAGGCATACGTTTGAAGACGCGAAAAACGCCGTTTCCGCCGCCCGTGACGCAGGCTTTGAAAACATATCCCTTGATTTGATGTACGCTCTGCCGGGTCATACTATGGAGACCTGGAAAAAGAGCATAAGCGATGTAATATCCCTTGAGCCGGAGCACATCTCCTGCTATGCTTTGAGACTTGAAGAGGGCACGCCACTCTACAGGCTCAGAAATGAACAGCCAGAGGATGATTTCCAGCTGTTACAGTACCTCTATATGTGCGAGGTGCTGCGCTCCGCCGGATATGAGCAATATGAGGTGTCGAATTTCGCTCGTCCCGGCCGTCACTCCCGACACAACTCAAAATATTGGGCACATTGCGATTATTTTGGCTTTGGCGCGGGAGCCCACTCATTTATTGGCGGCAAGAGGTTTTACTATGCTCCCGATATGGAAAGCTATGAAAAAAAGATCCTGACGGACGACCTGACCCCGGATGAGATTGAGATAATCGGGGAAGATGAGCTTTTTGAGGAATTTGTCATGCTCTCCCTTCGGACAACGAAGGGGCTTAACGAGGAGGAGATGATAAGAAGATTTTCCAGAGGCTTATCCGGAGCTCATGAGTTTATTGAGCGCTGTGTACAGGAGCGCCTTGTCACCTTTGAGAACGGAGTATTGAAGCTTACTCCCGAAGGCTTCTTCGTGTCAAACGCTGTTATAGTGGAAATCCTTTGTCTGATATAAATAGTAAAAATAACAAGAGAAAAAAAGGAGAACATCACAAATGAGGGATGTCAAAGAGTTAGCCCTGCAAAAACATTACGAATGGAGGGGGAAAATTGAGGTTATATCACGAGTTCCTGTAAATTCCAGCGAAGCGCTGAGCCTTGCGTACACACCCGGAGTTGCCCAACCATGCCTGGAGATTGAAAAAGATATAAATAAGTCCTACAGTCTGACGCGAAGGCACAATCTTGTGGGAGTTATAACCGATGGCAGCGCTGTGCTGGGACTGGGGAATATCGGTCCTGAGGCTGGGATGCCTGTCATGGAGGGGAAATGTGTCCTGTTCAAGGAACTGGGAGGAGTCGACGCCTTACCGATATGCATAAAGTCAAATGATGTTGACGAGCTTGTGCGTACGATATACCTTATTTCCGGCGGCTTTGGAGGTATTAATCTTGAGGATATCGCCGCCCCCCGCTGTTTTGAGGTTGAGCGCAAGCTGAAGGAAATATGCGACATCCCCATATTCCACGACGATCAGCACGGAACCGCTATTGTTCTTGGAGGCGCGTTAATTAACGCCCTGAAACTGGTAGAAAAGAAAATTGAGGATATAAAGTGCGTTATAAACGGAGCGGGAGCTGCAGGCGTCGCCATAGGTTATCATCTGATTGGAATGGGAGTTAATAATATTATTATGTGCGATAAATTCGGCGCAATAAGCCGGGATGACAACACATTGGCAAATCATCACAAGGAGCTTGCGGAGAAGACAAACCCCGGGCTTGAAAAAGGACCGTTGTCCGAGATTATAAAAGGAGCCAATGTGTTCATCGGCGTATCAGCTCCGAATATTGTAACTGAGAACATGATAAAATCCATGGGTGAGGAGGCTATAGTATTTGCCCTGGCTAACCCCATACCGGAAATCATGCCTGACGAGGCGAAGAAAGCCGGCGCGGCGGTGGTGGGCTCCGGAAGATCTGACTTCCCGAACCAGGTGAACAACGTTCTGGCGTTTCCGGGAATATTCAAGGGAGCGCTTAGCGTCTACGCCTCAGACATAAACGATGAGATGAAGCTGGCTGCATCATACGCCATAGCGTCTCTTGTTTCGGATGAGGAGCTGAACGAAGACTACATCCTTCCCATGGCATTTGATCCCCGCGTGGCGGACACGGTGGCGGAAGCGGTGGCAAAGGCTGCCCGCGACTCGGGTGTAGCCAGAATATAGTAAAAATCCTTTGTGGGATTTAAATATTTAAAACAACAAAAGAAAAAGGAGGATATCAAAATGAAGGATATCAGAGAGCTAGCCCTGCAAAAACATTACGAATGGAAGGGGAAAATTGAGGTTATATCACGAGTCTCCGTAAATTCCAGCGAGGCGCTGAGCCTTGCGTACACCCCCGGAGTTGCTCAACCATGCTTGGAGATTGAGAAGGATATAAACAAGTCCTACGATCTGACAAGAAGACACAATCTTGTGGGAGTTATAACCGATGGCAGCGCCGTGCTGGGATTGGGGGATATTGGTCCCGAGGCAGGAATGCCTGTCATGGAGGGGAAATGCGTCTTGTTCAAGGAACTGGGAGGAGTCGACGCTTTCCCGATATGCATAAAGTCAAATGACGTTGACGAGCTTGTGCGCACAATATACCTTATTTCCGGCAGCTTTGGAGGCATTAATCTTGAGGACATCGCAGCCCCCCGCTGCTTTGAAATCGAGCGCAAGCTGAAGGAAATATGCGACATCCCCATATTCCACGACGATCAACATGGAACCGCCGTTATTCTTGGAGGCGCGCTTATTAACGCCCTGAAACTGGTGGGAAAGAAAACCGAGGATATAGCAAAGTGCGTTATAAGCGGAGCGGGAGCTGCAGGCGCCGCTATAGCCTATCATCTGATGAAAATGGGAGTTAAAAACATTATTGTGTGCAACAGACGCGGCGCCTTAGACCGGGATGACGAAAGATTGGATCCGTATCGCAGAGAGCTTGCGGAGAAGACAAACCCCGGGCTTGAAAAGGGACCGTTGTCCGAGGTTATAAAGGGAGCCGATTTGTTCATCGGCGTGTCAGCTCCGAATATTGTCACTAAGGATATGGTAAAGTCCATGGGTGAGAAGGCTATAGTATTTGCCCTGTCTAACCCCATTCCGGAGATCATGCCCGACGATGCGAAGGAAGCTGGCGCAGTGATAGTGGGCTCCGGAAGATCCGACTTCCCGAATCAGGTAAACAATGTTCTGGCGTTCCCGGGAATATTCAAGGGAGCGTTTAGAGTCCGCGCCTCAGATATAAACGATGAGATGAAGCTGGCTGCATCATATGCCATAGCATCTCTTGTGTCGGATGAGGAGCTGAACGAGGACTACATTCTTCCGTTGGCATTTGATCCCCGCGTGGCGGACACGGTAGCGGAAGCGGTGGCAAAGGCTGCTCGCGACTCGGGTGTAGCCAGAATATAGAATAACAAAGCGAAGAATGAAAGCAGTCATAACAGTAGTAGGTAAGGACGTGGTGGGCATCATCGCCGCCGTGTCAAATGAGCTTGTGAAGTACAACGTAAATATCGTGGATATTTCCCAGAGCGTATTTGACGATATATTCGCCATGGTAATGATGGTGGATATATCCGGCTGCACTATACCTTTTACTTCCTTCGTGGACGAGCTGAATTCTCTAGGAGAGAGCAGAGGTCTGAAGATCCACACCATGCACGAGGATATCTTCAACTCCATGCATAAGATATAGCGAGGTATCCCGATGATTAATACCAAGGATATTCTCGAAACTATAAAAATGATCGAGGAGGAGCACCTCGACATAAGAACGATCACCATGGGTATCTCTCTGACGGACTGCGCGGCTGATTCCATTGATATGCTCTGCACAAGAGTGTATGACAAAATCACCCGCATGGCGGAGAGACTTGTGCGCGTGGGCGAGGACATAGAGCACGAATATGGCATACCGATAATAAACAAGAGAATATCGGTCACCCCTATCTCAATTATTGCCTCTTCATGCAGAGCGCTCGATTTTTCCCCTATAGCAAAAGCGATGGACAGAGCCGCGGAAGTGGTGGGTGTAAACTTCATCGGCGGCTACTCTGCCCTTGTGCACAAAGGATATACGAACGCCGACCGGAACCTGATAGAGTCCATCCCCGAGGCGCTGAGCGCCACTGGGAGGGTCTGTTCCTCCGTGAATGTGGCTACCACCAAAGCGGGTATAAACATGGACGCGGTGGCGCAGATGGGCAGGATAATAAAGACGTGCGCATACCTTACAAAGGATAACTCCTCCATAGCCTGCGCCAAGCTTGTGGTGTTCGCCAACGTACCAGAGGACAACCCCTTCATGGCGGGAGCTTTCCATGGAGTAGGCGAGCCGGAGTGCGTAATCAATGTGGGTGTGTCCGGTCCCGGCGTTGTACGCTCTGCCATAGAAAGGGCGGGGGAGTGCGACATGTCGGCTCTGGCGGAGACGATAAAGAAGACAGCGTTCAAGATAACGAGAATGGGTCAGCTGGTAGCGGGAGAAGCCTCCCGGAGACTGGGAGTACCCTTCGGCATCGTGGATCTGTCCCTTGCTCCCACTCCTGCTATTGGTGACAGCGTTGCTCATATCCTGGAGGCTATGGGTCTTGAGTGTACCGGCGGCCATGGTACCACAGCGGCGCTGGCCATGCTCAACGATGCCGTTAAGAAAGGCGGAGTTATGGCTTCAAGCCATGTGGGAGGACTTTCCGGAGCCTTTATACCTGTATCCGAGGACGCGGGCATGATTTCAGCGGTGGAAAAGGGTGTATTGAGGCTTGATAAACTGGAAGCAATGACCGCGGTATGCTCCGTCGGTCTCGATATGATAGCCATCCCCGGCTCCACCACAGCCGAAGTGATAAGCGCCATCATCGCTGATGAAATATCGATAGGCGTTGTAAACAACAAAACCACTGCCTGCCGCCTGATTCCGGCTTACGGATGTGAAGCGGGAGACAGGGTTGAGTTCGGAGGCCTTCTGGGTACTGCTCCGGTGATGAAGATAGAGCAGAGTTCTCCGGAGATATTTATAAACCGTGGAGGCCGGATCCCCGCACCGATCCAAAGCCTGAGAAACTGAATAAAACACGCCCCGGATGTTGCTTTTTCGGGGCGTGTTTTTGTGGGATATTTGACAACATATGTAGAAGTTAGGGCTGTATCAGCAGCATGACATCAATTCCGTCGTCTACCTTTGAGAGAAACTCCTCTCCGTCTCCCTTCTTGCCCACCAGAGAGCCATAGTGCATGGGGATAGCGGTTTTCGGACGGAGTTTGTTTACAAATTCCGCCGCCTCGGCGGCGTTCATAGTATAGGTGCCGCCGCAAGGCACGAGAACGGTATCGCAGGAAACGGAAAGCGCTTCTTCAGAGGAATCCATGTCACCGCAAACATATATACGCTTGCCCTCCACAGTTACAACATAGCTGAGCCAGTCGTTCTCTCTCGGGTGCATGGGCTTGCCCACGTTGTAGGCTCTTACCGCCTCTGTGGGAATACCTAAGATGTCGCGCTTTTCCCCGGGCTCAAGAAGTATTAACCGGTTCTTGTCCTGCATAAATTCCTCTGCCTCTGCTTTCATGGAAGCGGGAAAAACATAGATTGTGTCATTCTTCGCTGTCTTTTTTATGTCTTCCGGGGAGAAATGATCATGGTGTTCATGAGAAACAAAAATTATGTCCGCATAATGGCTTTCCTCAGTCACCATGAAGGGATCAAAATAAAGAACTTTCTCTCCTCTTATACATGAGCTCGAGTGAGCATTTATTGATATCTTCATACCACTCCATCCTTTCATTGTGTTATATATTGATTATACAAGATTTATCGCATATTTGCAACAGAAACAACCGAAGCTGCCCAAAGCAGGATAAATAACTGCTTTGGGCAGCGTTTTATTGCGGTGCATGCTGTTTTCTGTACTCGCCGGGTGTCCGACCGGTTTGCTGCTTAAAACGACGTATGAAACTGTTCTGACCGTAATAGCCGAGCTCCATGCCTATGTCGCGTACCGACATGCTGCCATTCACAAGAAGTTCCTTAGCGATCTCGATTTTCATGTCTGACACGTACTCCGCAACATTTTTACCTGTTTTATCCTTGAAAAAAGCGTTCAACGCAGCGGGCGTGACTCCGAACTCGTAGGCCATCTGCTGAAGGGAGAAGCCTATGTCTACAAAATGCACCCTGAGCAGTCGGTCATCTGTTTGATTACCTCCCGACCTATGCCCTCGTCGTCTAATAGAGAGTCTAAAAGTGAGTCGAAAGCGGAGAGAAGCTTGTCATGTGTGTCAAGCTGGAGAAGCATGAATATGCCAAGCTTCCGGGGGCTTTTACGTCCCGACTCTTCACAGAACCTAGATGCAGCATAAGACAGGCGCAGATATTCAAGTCTGCCTTCCGGAAGAGATACCTCTGAAAGATAGTTTCTTATGTCGGAAACAACAGGATTTATGCTTTCTATCCCATGGATTGTGCTCTCGTGGAGGGCTGTATAGAATATTTCATCCATACTTTGATACTTCTCTGCGTATTCGTCAAAGCATCTTACGCCGTCCTCCGATGAAAGCATGTATGCCTCCATATAGGAGAGAGGGATTGTTCTTATTTCAGAGCACTCGCCGCCAACGGAACAGTCCACACCGGTTCTTTTTATATTCTCAATGAATTTATCATTTAGCTCTTCCGCTTGGGATGGATATGCCAGTACGATTACAGAAGCGTTGTCTTCCAAGCCTGTAGGCGCCTCACGAAGAAGGAAGCTAGCGGGATGGGAAAGGGATTCACATATAAGCGTACGCAAGTTGAGGGTTCGCCTTGCTTTTATAATAGCTACCCGGAACACAGAGCCATAAACCGTGATTCCAAGGAGCTTTCCCAGTTGGTTGACTTCCTCGACATTGTGGATCTCACCTTTAATGAGCTTGAAGGCGATATACTCATTTACATCATCAATACTGGACTGCAGGAGGATATTTTTTGTGAAGAGCTCTTATGGGACGGTAGCTCGCTTTCGAGAAGAGTAACGCTGCAATAATACCTAAAAATACCGACAGGGCAACAATGAGGATCCACATGCGCCAAAGATCATCGATATGTCTTGTTACCACACCGTCGCTTATGACAATTGTATATGTATAGTCTCCAAGGGAGGAGTCTGCCTTGACGCAGTAGTAGTCTCTGCCCGAATATTTTATCTTCGACTCGCTTTCAGTGAGCTGAGAGAGAATTGGAACGCAATCGTTATCTGTCAGCAGCCGATTGTTGGATATGAAGGAAATGACTCTTCCCTCTGTATCGGCAATAAATGACATGCCTGTGTTATTTTTAAGAACAGAGGACATTACATCCGTCAGGGCGGATTCCCTAATTCGAAACATTACGATTTTTTCCGTCTCGCCACGCACATTTGTTATGGGATGAAGGATGTATATCGCATTTTGACCGTTACGAAGTTTCGCTATCCATGTCTGTCTCGCCGGGTATTTCAGAATATCATGTAAGCTATCCTCCCCGACTGAAGGCTCAATGCCGTTTACATGAAAGAAGCTATTTATATCACAGGAACTGGTATTCGTATAATAATACTCGTCACCGACACAATAAAAGGATATTTTTTCCAGAAGACCTGTGTTCATGGAAAGCTGTCCCAGGGTGCTGAAGAGCTTCTGAACAGAGGTGTAGTCGCTTGGATGGTAGTGACGCTTTATTCCTTCGTCAAGCTGGATATAGGTTGTTATCTCCGAATATTTGTAGGATTACAATAGATGTGTTACACTTCGAGTGTAATACTTGGA
>JAAZBA010000384.1 GCA_012514045.1 Clostridiales bacterium
CTTACGGAATAATTTACAACAAAGATATGTTTACCGAGGTTGGTTTTGATGAGCCACCGAAGACAATCAGTGAATTCAAAGAGCTCTGCGAAGCCTTGAAGTCTATAGGTATTACACCGTTAGGTTTCGGCTTCAAGGAAGGTTGGATTATGTCTCAGTTCCTTGTGTTCCCATTTGGCAGTGACAGCGAATTCCCGTCTGTGACAGATGATATTAAGTCCGGCAAGAAAGTTCTCAAGGACATATACTTTTATCAGAACTACAAGGATTTTGCTGACCTTTGCCTTGCAAACTGCCAGGATAAAGTTCTCGAAGGTGACTACACCACACAGGTAACGCTGTTTGCAGCCGGAGAAGTAGCCATGATTACAAACGGCGACTGGACTGCCGGTATGATTACGGAGATTACTCCCGACATCAATATGGGGATCATGGGAATGCCTTACACAGATAAAGCTGAGGACTATAAAATCCCAGTGTCGGCATCCAACTGTATGGGATACTTCAAGGATAGCGCTGCTCCGGAGGAAGCCATTAAGTTCATTGAGTGGCTTGTTACCACAGATGAAGGCAAAGACTGGATTGGTAACGATTGGAAGATGGCAACGCCTGTTAAGAATGTGAATGGTGAGCTCAATGTGCTTTCCCAGGATGGCATGACCGCTGTTGAAAAGGGATACTCCTGCTCTTGGGGCGATGTTCATTTCCCCGGTGAGTCTTATGCATCCTATAGCATAGAGTTCCAGAAATATATCCTTGGCGAAACAGACTGGGATACAATGCTCGATGCGATGAGTGCTGAGATTGTTAATTATGCTTCAAAATAAAGCCTAATCCATGCAACAGCGCCGAATGGTCAGCGTATCCATCCGGCGCTGTTTTGTCTAAAATCTTCAGAAAGGAGTACCCCCATGAAGCCTAGTCTTAAGCAAAATGTTTTGGAATATTGCCTGTTTGTTCTTCCTGTTTTTGTGTTTCTTATAGCTTTTGAGTTTATTCCATTTGTCAACGGTATTGTATACTCTTTTACCGATTGGAATGGTATTAGCCAGACATATAATATCATAGGTTTTGATAACTATATTGAGGCATTGAAACCGGGAAGTGCGTTTTGGTCATATCTACTTATCTCTATAAGATTTATGCTGATTATTGTACCGATAACAAACGTTATAGCGTTACTCCTTGCTAATCTGCTCAATAATCCAAAACTAAAAAGCAGCGGATTTGCAAGGGTTGTTGTTTTTTCTCCAAGCGTTGTCAGCGCTGTTGTTATAGCGTTTCTTTGGCAGTACGTGTTCAGCACTTGTTTTGCTAAACTCGGAGATATTTTTGGCTTGGAAATACTTCACGCTAGCTGGCTTGGAGATCCGGAAATGGCGTTTTGGTCAATAGTACTTGTATCTGTATGGGGCGGTATCGGCTTTCTAATGGTAATCTATCTCGCAGGACTTCAGTCAATTGACTCGTCGGTTCTTGAAGCATCCGTAATAGATGGAGCATCGCCGTTACAACAGTTAATAAGGATAAAGTTACCGCTAATCATGGGCTCTGTGACAGTCTGTGTATTTCTTTCGTTATCAGGCAATCTTAGAATGTTCGACTTACCTTTTTTGCTTACTGGAGGAGGTCCGGCAGAGGCTACGACAACCCCAGCTATCAACATATATGTTGAAGCCTTCTCCCGACACTCTTATGGAATTGCGACGGCTCGTTCGATAGTACTGTTTGTGTTTGTTCTTATTCTTACGATGCTACAGGTGTCATTTACTAAGAGCAAAGAAATCCAGCAATAAAGAGGGATTTAAAATAGGGAAAGAAAAGGAGGAATATGCAATGGCTAATCGAAGAAACAAATCCCTATGGCTCGCCGTGGATGTAATTGTTGTTATTTGTTGCATACTGTTTTTGTTCCCGATGCTTATAGGATTTGTAAACTCATTCAAGTCACTCAGCGCTGTATTGATAAAGCCGCTTTCAATGGAGCCGGAACTGTTCTCGCTTGACGGATATCGAACAGCGTTCAAAGCTCTTAAATACCCGACTCGTTTTCTGAATTCAGCTTTTATAACAATTGTGACACTATTTTTTGTAATAATGCTTTCGTCAATGGCAGCGTATAAGCTTTCGCGTGATAACTCTCTTTTGAGCAATACGCTGTTTAAACTTGTACTGGCTTTTATACTCATCCCGTTCCAGTGTACTATGATACCACTTACGGTGCTTATGACGAATTTGAATCTTATAAACACATTTAGCGGTGTCATCGCGGGCTATATAGCCTTTCTTTGTCCGATGTCGATTTTTCTTTACCACGGCTACATAAAATCGGTACCGTTGGTGCTTGACGAATCGGCAAGACTTGACGGATGCTCGGGAGCGGGTATATTTTTCCGTATTATTTTTCCGCTTATCACACCAATAACGGCAACTATTATAATCATCCACGCCCTTGGTATATGGAATGACTACCTGTATCCCCTCATTATGCTGCAAAGTGATGCTAAGAAAACCCTTGTTATCGGATTAACCTCATTTTCTTCAAAGTACATGAAACAGTGGGACAAACTTCTTGCTGCAACAGTAATGGTGATGGCTCCGATTTTGGCAGTATATGTGTCTATGCAGCGTTACATAATTGCCGGACTTGTTTCAGGTGCCGTTAAATCATGACATCTGATAACTTAAGAGAAGAACGCGAAACCAAGAGATATGCCTAAATACAGTATTTGCGGAAACATAAATTCTAAAAATATAATAGCGGGATAAACCATATAAATTTTTGGTTTATCCCGTTAAACATCTTGTCAATTCTCTTGAAATATATACCGCTATCGCCTTAGTATATTCTTTCTAAACCGTTACGACTGAAGCTTCGTCCTGGAGGTTCAGGAGTTCTACCGCCATTTCGCGAAGCCTGTATTTCTGGATTTTTCCGGAGGCGGTCATGGGGAAGGAATCCACAAAGGCGACATAGGAAGGCACCTTGTGGCGAGACATGTTCTTGAACACATACTCCTTCATCTCCTCCTCAGTGGCAGTCATGTTCTCTTTGAGGATGATGTATGCCATTACCTCCTCGCCGAACTTCCTCGACGGTACCCCTACAATCTGTACGTCCTGTACGGCAGGGTGGAGATAATAGAGCTCTTCAATCTCACGGGGGTAAATGTTCTCGCCACCGCGGATTATCATATCCTTTATTCGGCCGGTAATCTTGAAATACCCGTCTGAGTC
>JAAZBA010000092.1 GCA_012514045.1 Clostridiales bacterium
AAAAAGAAATAATCCCATAAACCGAATCAGACGGAGGAGAATTCTAAAGGAGGAATAATCAAATGACTAAGGCTAAGTGGATATGGGCCCACAATGGGGACAACGCGGACGAGTATATTAGCTTTAAAGACGAGTTTATATACACAGGAGGGAAAACAGAGCTTAAAATTTCCTGCGATTCCAACTATGAGTGCCGCATAAACGGAAAGCTTGCCGCTTTCGGACAGTATGCCGATTTGCCCCACTACAAGATATACGACCTTGTGGATATAACGGAGTTCTGCCGAGAGGGAAATAATACAATAGAGATTCTCGTGTGGTATATAGGCTTCGGATCATTTACCTATTATAAGAACCGCCCGGGACTTATATACGAAATCTCCGGCAGCGCAAATGCCTGCTCAGGGGAACACACTTTGTGCGCAGAGGCGGCGGGCTATATGTCCGGAAGACGCAAGCTCATAACAACCCAGATGGGCTTTGGCTACGGATACGACGCCGGAAAGCCGGCTGGCCGGTATGTAACCGCTCTGGAGGTGAAATCTCTCTCAGATGATATGAAAATACGCCCTATAAAGAAGCTTACCCTCGGCAAATTCTCGGAAGCCGTGCTTATCGACAGGGAGAAAAGAATATACGACCTGGGCAGGGAGACGGTGGGATATCTGTCATTTACTTTCAAGGCGAAAAAAGGTGAAAAAGTACTGATTTCATTCGGCGAGCACCTTGACAAAAACGGAAACGTGCCGAGAATCATCGGAGAAAGAGACTTTTCCCTTGAGTTTGTATCCGACGGAAATGTCTGCGAATTCTCAAACTTCATGCGCCGCCTCGGCTGCCGGTTCCTGAGCATTGAGTGCAGCGGAGATGTGGAAGTGCTTGAAATCGGCCTATATCCCGCCGTATATCCCCTTACGGAGAAACCTTTTGAGACAAAAAGCGAGCTCTATCGCCGGATATACGAAACATGTGTACGTACCCTCAGGCTCTGTATGTTCGAGCATTATGAGGATTGCCCCTGGCGTGAACAGTCGTTTTACATGCTGGACAGTCGCAACCAGATGATATCGGGATACTATGCTTTTGAAGAAACGGAGTTCCAGAGGGCAGCTATCAAGCTCATGGAACAGGATTACCGGGATGATAAGCTTCTCCATATATGCGTACCCTCCGGCGACGACTTTGTTATACCCTTCTTCTCCCTGTTTTTCCCCGTGGCGCTGGAGGAATATCTGGCGTTTACAGGAGACGAAGCCTTCGCGATGGAGTGCATGGGCAAGACAGAAGACATACTTTCGGTTTTTGTGTCCCGCATAGAGAGAGGAATTGTTCCCAACTTCTACAACGACGCCCGCTACTGGAACTTCTATGAGTGGAACGATACCCTTGCGGGCGTGGGCAGACAGCCTCAGGAGAAGCTATTTGAGATGATGCTCTCCTCCGCCGTGTCCTATTCCCTCAGTAAGGCGGCGATTATCTGCCGCAGGCTTGGCATGCCAGACAAGGCAGAGGAGTATGAAAGCACTTATGAATCTTTAAATATCCGCATACATGAAGTATTCTTCGACGGCAGACTCTACCGGACCTTTGAAGGTAAAGATTTATACGCCGTGCTTCCCAACGCCTTTGGAGTGCTCTGCGGAGCGTCAAAGGGAGAGGAAGCCGTATATATCTGCGACCGCATAGCTGCTGGGGAGATACCCATACCATGTACCCTCAGCATGAAAGCGTTTATATATGACGCCATGCTCATGACTGATGAGGAGCGGTACAGGGAGTATATCCTCTCGGATATTGCGGCCAACTACTCCCATATGCTCGACAACGGAGCCACAAGCTTCTGGGAGACAATAGAGGGAGCCGAAGCTTTCGGCAAGGCCGGAAGCCTTTGCCATGGCTGGAGCGCAATTCCCGTGGTATATTTAAACAAGCTTGCGAAATAGGGAATCAAATTATTAAATATCCACAAGATGTATTGAAATTTTCGCGCCGTTATAGTATAATAACTTTATAATAATTTATAAATCATGAGGGAATTCAAAATGTTCGTTCTTCAGTCTCCTTCATGAAGTAAGAATACCGTTTGAAATATAATTTGAAAAATCCAATTATTATCTGCAGAGAG
>JAAZBA010000125.1 GCA_012514045.1 Clostridiales bacterium
CATCTGTAGGTCACACCGTCAAGCTCGATTTCTGTCTCATTTTTAGCCTTCAGAGCGTTTGATGGGCAGGCCTTTATACACTCGTCGCAGCCAGCGCATTCAATCATATCGCCCTTCCGAGCGTGGACGAGCTCCTCCAGCGGAGCATCGGTGACAATGGCTATGAAATCCTGGCTGAAGCTATGCTCATGGGTATAGCACATACCGTTGAGGGTAAGACGACCTATGCCAGCGTGAACAGCTTCAAGCTGATTACAGAATGCGTCGGGGAGGAGGCCTCTCGGAGTTCCCATGTCGCCGCCTATGCCTGTAAGATTATAGGTAGCAACAGCGCTGTAGCCTTTTGCGTTAAGATATTTCACAATCTTCAGAGACGAATACGCAAGCTCAAAAGAAGACTCATATTTTGAGAACATATATGGACCTACGGCGTATGCCGGAGGCTTGATCGTCATTTTCTGCACCTTTTCAGGATAGTGCATGCTCATCATTATTACATTCTTTGCGTTTTTAAGATGGTCGGAGATTTTCAGGATTTTGCGCTTAACTATTGTAGTCTCCGGATCAAAAACATGGAACCTGGGTGTCTTGGATCTTGTGTTTATCAGCTCTTCCCCTCCCTTGATTGACTCAAGCTTCTCAGCTAATATATCCATACGGGAAGCGGGCACTATTGCGTATACATCGCTCCCCTCTTCTTCAATAAGGTCACAGAGGTTTTGGGTAAGGCTCTTCTTTATGTTCTCTACAGGTTCAGTAAGGTTATAGAACTCGTATCTTCCGAAAGGCGCGCTTGAAAGCAACACTTCAATGATCGTTATCTTCGTATCGTCATGCTCGATTCCCGCCGCCTTAGCATAAGCGGTCTTGTCGAGGTCAGAAGTAGTGATTTTTCTGTTCATGGCATCACTTTTTACTATGGACTCAGGGCTGTTAAGGGTCGTATAACCATAGCCGTCAATGATTCTTGTGGCATCAAGTCTGGCAAATCCTGAGAAGTGGGCAAGAGCCGTTTGCTCCGCACTGATTGTGCCATAGCTTTCGTTACCATATCCGTGTCTTGCGTTTATCTTATCTCCCTGTGAGTGGGTGTTTTTCTCGCAGGAAATTGACATTACCACAGCGCCTCTTGCATACTCATATATTTTCTTGCCTCCGAGGCTGTCCACTGTTTCCTCGTCCAGGAACTCCACATTATCAACGGAGTAGCGTCTTACAAAGTTCGCCACGTCATCATAGAGCTTACGATGCACCGGCAAGTCTGTAGCAAGAGCATGCTTTTTGCGGATATAGGTAGAGGTATGTTCTCCTCCGTCGATTCTCAAGTGCTTTGGCAGACAGTATTTCAGGCAGCAGCCCATTTCACCTCCGCGCAAGCCGTGTTTATCTATGGTTTCCGTCAGCACCTCCTCATCAACTACATCAGGTATTTCAAGATCGAGATCCAGATCGAAATGTTCACCCCACGCGCATCTCCAAAGATTTTTGTTGGCGAACCTGTATACTCTTCCCTCAACCTCAATTGTCTTGACACCGTTACACTCCTTTGTATATGCATCCGCGGGACAATGTCTGATGCACTCGCCGCACATATCACATAGCTTCATGTCTTCATATAACTTTGTCGCACAGAGAGGTGCATCGGTGATAACTGAGATAAAACGGTTTCTGGGGCCATACTCAGGGGTCATTGTAAGGCCGTGCCAGCCCAGCTGTCCGAGACCGGCGCAAGTGGCGGCATATATATGGGACATATCAGGAGCGAAGGTAGCCTTCAAATCCGCGTAGGGACGGTATCTCCAAATATTGGAGCAAGCTATAGGGATAGCGTCATATCCCAGGTTATCAAGCATTCTGGCTATTCTGTAAGCTATATAGTCGAGCTTCACATTCATTGCGTACTGGATTGTATAAGGTCCCAGTATCTGGGGATGCTGCTCGCCGCCCATTTCTATTGCCTCATCAGGGTGATGGATAGCGCATACGATTACATTAGTGGCTCCCGGCATGATACCCTGGGGACTCATCATAATCGGCGCATTCTCGAAACGATATATAGGCGCAACACCCACAAGATCGGCTCCCAAATCATAGGCGTATTCTTTGATCTTGCATGTGAGATTTCTGTTCATAACATTCTATCCTTTCTCTTATTCCGCACTGCAAGGTTAAACGTTTATGTTCTAATTATATCTTGTAAGCTGTTTATTGTCAATGATAATTGAGCTTCATAACATTGACATCTATAAAAAATTTCACATGTTGGTTTGTCAATGATATGTTACACCGAGACGCAAAAAATTAAAGAGAGTGATTTTAGGAGAATTCCAGTTAAGAGGCCGCATAGGGAAGTTGTTATATTTACGGAGATGAACAGCAAGCTGAGCCTTGAAATCACTAAAAGAATAAAAGGTATGTGTAGCGTAGAAGTATTCGTTATCCTTACGGTGAGAGCGCTCCACTTTACCATTATGACGTGGAGTGAACGGAC
>JAAZBA010000060.1 GCA_012514045.1 Clostridiales bacterium
CCTCATTTCTGTTCCACCGTCAAGTCTTTTTGCTATCTCAATTGTGGCATACTCCCCCATTCCATACACGAGGATGTCCGCTTGGGAGGACATGAGGATTGAAGGATGAACACTGTCTGACCAATAGTCGTAATGAGCAAAACGGCGAAGTGAAGCCTCAAGGCCTCCCAGTACTATGGGAAGGTCTGGATACGCCTTTTTTACAAGATGAGAATATGCAATTACTGCTCTGTCCGGTCTTTTAGTATTTCTTCCTCCTGCTGTGTATGCATCCTTCATGCGGCGCTTCTTCGACACGGTGTAATTTGCCACCATGGAGTCTATGTTGCCTCCAGTTATCATAGCGGCAAGTCTCGGTCTGCCAAGAGCCTTTATGCTTGAGGGGTTTTTATAATCCGGCTGCGCCATTATAGCTACACGATAGCCGGCGTTTTCCAACACTCTTCCGATTACAGCAGCTCCAAAAGAAGGGTGATCCACATAAGAATCACCGGTTATCAGCAGAAAATCGTAGTATTCCCATCCAAGCCGCTCCATGTCCTGCGTTGAAACAGGGAGAAAATCCCTTATTCTCATCTTCCCAGCAATACCTTTACGATTTCTCCCACGTACTGACGGTGATAGTCACCTGAATAATTCTCCTCGTCAACACCTCTGTCAAGGAAGCACTCGGACAGCATATCCTGGCTGTATAATTTTCTGCACACAAGCACCAAGGAAGCTTCCTCAAAATAAGTATAGCATTCTACGTGTACCGGTGTTAGACCTGCAAGCTTTACTTTGTTCGCATCTTTTCCGGATTTCGTGCCGCAGATGTTCAATGCTCCTCTGTACTCCTCGGAGAAAAAGGACATTGTATAATATTCATTGGACTCCATAAAGCCGAAAGTATACCTCTGAGGTCTTACATAAACTGTAGCCACACTTTTATTCCAAAGCACTCCTGTCTGTCCCCAACTGCAGGTCATTGTATTAAAAGATTCCTCATTTCCCGCAGTCAGCAGAAGCCATTTTCTGCCGATTAAGTTATATGGGTTTTCTACTATCTCATTGGGAAGTATCTCAATAAACTTACGCATTATGCTTTTCCTCCTGTCAATAGTTTTCCCGTCTTGCCTTCATCTCCTGCCAGTCCTGCTTGCTTATCAGTATCTGGCGGTTTTTGGAGCTGTCAAGCGGTCCTATGATTCCTCTGTCCTCTATCTGGTCGATAATTCTCGCAGCGCGAGCATAGCCTATTTTCAGCTTTCTCTGAAGCACGGAAGACGAAGCCTGCCCCGTCTGGAGTACTACGTCAATTGCGTCATTTAAGAGCTCGTCACACTCTTCATCGGAGTTTATACCGCTGCTTTCATCGTCGGCTGAAGCGCGATGTTCTATATGGTCGATGATCTCAGTTGAGTAATCCGCTTGTGAGTTCTGTTTTATAGCATCTGTAATTGCCTTTACTTCACCATCAGAGAGATAGCAACCCTGTATACGCTGTGGCTTACCTTGACCAATAGGAGCATACAGCATGTCACCTCTACCTATCAGCTTATCGGCTCCGCCTGTGTCTAGGATAATTCTCGACTCAATTTGAGAAGCTACAGCGAAGGCGATTCTTGAGGGGATGTTCGATTTCATAAGTCCCGTAAGAACATCCGCCGAGGGGCGTTGTGTGGCAATAATGAGGTGCATTCCCGCAGCTCTCGCCTTTTGTGCTATACGGCAAATAGATTCTTCAACCTCTTTCGCCGCTGCCATCATAAGGTCAGCAAGCTCATCAATTATTATAACAATCCTTGGAATGGGATTTTCTCTATTTCTTTGCATCACATTATTGTAGGAAGCAATATCTCTGACGTTGCACTCCGACATAAGCTTATATCGACGCTCCATCTCAACAACTGCCCAGTTAAGAGCTCCGGAAGCTTTCCTGTAGTCTGTTACCACAGGCACAAGAAGATGAGGAATACCGTTGTAGTTTCCAAGCTCCACCATCTTCGGGTCAATCATAATAAAGCGTACCTCTTTCGGGGTGGCTCTGTATAATATGCTCACAATAATGGAATTTATGCATACGGATTTACCGGAACCGGTGGTACCGGCGATAAGCATATGGGGCATCTTTGCAATGTCTCCCACTATGCTGGAACCTGTTATATCTTTTCCTAAGGC
>JAAZBA010000280.1 GCA_012514045.1 Clostridiales bacterium
ATGGAAATAACGGGGAAATTACCATATGTAACAGGCATAGTATCCGGAGCGGTACTTGCGGTAGCCGGATTTTTAAGTCTTATAAATTCCTTCCGCGAAGTAGCTATAGGACAAATTATCATAAATATGCTGTTTGCGTTGCTTACGATTTGCTGTGGTGCCGCTTATATCTGTATCATTTCTAAAAGACGAAAAGGTAAGCTTGACGGATTCGCTCAGTTTTTGCTTAATGTGCCTCTTTACTGGTCCTGTTTTCTCTTCATTTTCACATTTATCGAACATCCGGTGGAGCCGGTCATTCCCATATTCGCCTACGATCTTTTGGCTTCCTGTGCTTCGGTGTTCGCGATATATAAGTTTTCCGCCCTCGCCTACGGACGTAAAAGCATATATATGGCTGTGGTGTCCTCGCTTTGTGCCTTGTTCTTCATTGTCACCAGCGCTGTGGGGCGGTTTATACATATAATTGTCACAAAGAATATGTACTATCTTTCCGATGCGCCGTTTCGCATGGTATGTTTCCTTGGAATTTTACTTATGCTTATAACTGAGCTTTCATGTGTCATATCAAACGGCAAAAAAATCTCGAGAAACCTTATTTTTAAGGAGAATAAAGCAGATGAATAATATAAAAGCCGTGTTGTTTGACCTTGATAATACATTGATCCAGCGCATGAGGGCAATCCCTAAAGTTGCCGCAGCGATCTGTAAATATTACTTCAAAGACAGGCCGGAGGATCATGAATTTATTTCTGATACTTTCTGCGACTGTTTTTCTGACGGTTATATCAAAAACGAAGAATGTTACAAGCTCTTTGTAGATATTGTCGGTTGGGAAACCCCTTTGCCCTACGAGCATTTTTTCCGCTTTTGGTGCTTTTATTATCCAATTAATTCTACCCCTGTAGACGATATGACAGACTCTGTTATGTATCTTAAAAACAAGGGATATAAGCTTGGCATTATTACAAACGGTCCTATTGGAATGCAAAACGCGAAAATGGATACTCTCGGCGAGGATTTCCGTGCCATGTTTGATATAATAATTGTTTCGGCGGATTTTGGAGTACATAAGCCCGATCCATCCATTTTCAGTTTTGCATGTGCTGAACTGGGGTTTGAGACAAATGAATGTGTCTATGTTGGCGACCATCCGAGAAATGATGTGGAAGGTGCCAGAGGAAGCGGTATGCATACCATATGGTACGAGGGTTTTATGCCATGGGATGAGCAATATGAGCCTGCTAAGTACGTAATATCAGGGCTTCGAGACTTAATGGAGATACTGTAATACTCAGATATGATCGTAATTTGTCCGCGTTATCTTACATATGTCGGTGAAAGTATGAAGAGAAAAGTATGAAGAGATATATTTGGCTTATATTAATCATAGTGCTTTTTATAGGCTTTATATCCGGTATTTTTATAGGGAGAAGTACTTCGGGCAGCATTGTATCTCCTACTGTAAAGCTTACCGATGAAGATATTGGAAGTACAATAACAAAAGATGATTCTTCGCTGATTGACATTAACATCGCTTCACTTTCAGAGCTTATCAAACTGAGAGGAATAGGAGAAACGCTTGCTCAAAGGA
The DNA here is from genome assembly GCA_012514045.1 of Clostridiales bacterium. Lineage (GTDB taxonomy): Bacteria > Bacillota > Clostridia > Oscillospirales > QAMX01 > JAAZBA01. The sequence continues at coordinate 1,595 of JAAZBA010000280.1, forward strand.
TAATTGACTACCGCATATATAACGGACCTTTCAAAAGGATAGATGATATTAAAAACGTAACCGGGATAGGTGAAAAGTTATATGATTCAATGAAGGATAAGATAACCGTAAATATAAACTGATGATACATATTATGTATTAATGAGACACAGTATCTTGTGCATAATGCTAAAAAAGAGAATACAGCGAATAAAAATCAAATTATCTATAGAAATATATAGAAAAGTGTGCTATAATAAAATTCTGTAAAATTACAACTTTATAATCGTTAGCAATTAAGAAATACATTAGGGAAAACCCCTAAAGGAGGTACTTCAATGGCAAAAACTAAAACACTGGTACCGTTTAAGGGAACCAGTCAACAGGAGGAACAGCTTCGTGCCGCAATTGCTGAGCATAAGGACGAGAAAGGTGCCTTGATGCCCATTCTGCAGAAGGCACAACACATCTACGGCTATCTTCCGGAGGAAGTGCAGAAGATCATCGCTGAAGAGCTCAAAATCTCGCTTTCCGAGGTATACGGAGTTGTTACTTTCTACTCCCAGTTTACCCTTAATCCAAAGGGCGAGCATCAAATCAACATATGTCTTGGCACTGCCTGCTATGTTAAGGGTTCTCAAAAGATCCTTGAGGAGTTCGAAGCTGAGCTCGGGATTCCTGTTGGAGGAGTTACATCTGACGGTAAATTCTCGCTTGATGCTACCCGCTGCATCGGTGCCTGCGGTCTTGCGCCGGTACTTACGATAAAGACAGGCGATTCTGAACGGGTGTTCGGTCGTCTTGTTCCCGGTACAGGCGAGGTAAAGAAGATACTGTCGAATTATAAATAAGCTATCGCTTAATATCTTATAACCAGAATTCAGTTTCTGCAAAGTAACCCCCTTTTTAATAATCGCGGAGAATTTTAAAAACATCTCGCTTTATTCTCCGGAAGTGATTGGATTTATAAAACTACTTGACAGAAAATATAAATGATATATGGAGGTGCTAAATTAATGATATCTTTAGCTGATCTCGCTGCTATTCGTGAGAAGATGCAGGATAGATTAAACAGCAGACCGGGAGACCATAGCTCGACAAGGATTGTTGTCGGTATGGCAACCTGCGGAATCGCTGCCGGTGCGCGCCCTGTTCTCACAGCTTTTAACGATGAAGTAAACAGCAGAAAGCTCCAGAACGTTGTGGTATTGCAGACTGGCTGTATTGGCATATGCCTCTTTGAGCCTGTTGTCGAGGTATACAAGCCCGGACAGGATAAGGTAACATATGTTCATATGACACCCGAAAAGGTTGCGAAAATAGTTGCCGAGCACATTGTCGATGACAATGTGGTATCGGAATACACCATAGGTGCAGCCGAATAAGGAGGATATATTATGGATATGGTAAAAACAAAT
>JAAZBA010000113.1 GCA_012514045.1 Clostridiales bacterium
CACTCGCTTTTTGTTGCAACCTGTTTGTCAGCCGTTAAGTTAGTTTGTTGTTATTACTTCCTTATCGGCTTTCGCCCTTACCGCCGTTCTCGTTTATAGCTGTTGAGTTTATTTCCTTTTCACCAGTGCCACCGCATGAGCGCTGATGCCGATGCCCTCTCCGGTAAAGCCCATGCGCTCCTCTGTGGTAGCTTTAACGCTGACCTTGTCTGTATCGAGAGAAAGAGCGTTTGTGATATTTTCTCTCATTTCTTCTATATATCCCGAAAGTCTCGGACGCTGGGCAATTATGGTGGAGTCGATATTAGACACGGTAAAACCCTGCTCCGCAAGCAGAGCGCCGACTCTGCGAAGAAGCTCAAGGCTTGAAATGCCTCTGTAACTTTCATCCGATGGGGGAAAATGCATCCCGATATCTCCCAGTGCGCAGGCTCCCAAAAGAGCGTCTATGATGGCGTGCGTAAGCACATCTGCGTCGCTGTGGCCGTCAAGCCCCTTTTCCCAGGGGATATCAACCCCGCCGAGGATAAGCTTTCTGCCCTCAGTAAGCCTGTGTGCGTCATATCCGTGACCTATTCGCAGCATTTTTCTTCCTCCGCAAGAAACGCCTCGGCTATTAAGAGATCCTCCGGCGTTGTCAGCTTTATGTTTCTGTAGTCTCCTCTAGATATATGCACCCGGAACTCCAGCGCCTCCACGGCAGAAGCGTCGTCGGTGACGGGAAGGTTTTTCTTAATAGCGTTCGCAAGAGCGCATTTAATAAGACTTTTTTCAAATACCTGAGGGGTCTGAGCAAGATAAAATCTGGAGCGGTCTGGAGTGTTTACCGCTTTATCCCCTGCTGCCTCCTTTAGTGTGTCCTTGACCGGTACACATGGCACGGCGCAGGAGAAAAGAGAGCCCATGTCCACCGCGTTTTTAATGACCAGGTCTGACACAAGAGGTCTGGCTCCGTCATGAACGGCAATTATCTCCGCCTCCCGAGATGCTTCCATAACTCCGTTATAAACAGTAACAAGCCGGCTGTCACCGCCGGCTATAACCTTTGTAAGCTTTGATATTTTGTATTCCGCAAGAAGAGAGACTGTTTCTTCAATAGCCTCCGGTCTTACCGCTACAATGATCTCATGTATAACGGAGCACGCTTCAAGGCGCTGCAAAGTACGAACCAACACAGGTATTCCTCGAAGCTTATACATTAGCTTGTCGGCGCCCATGCGGGAGGAACTTCCCCCCGCGGCAACAACCGCTGTGCAGAACGGACGATTAGCTTCGTTTCTGTTTCTTATTGCCGCTGAAATTTTCTTTAGCATCCTATAATATTTTCCTTTCAAGGATTTCTCGCGCGAAAATTAACAGATGCAATCCGCCAGTTTTTCCTCTATCTGCTCAAAGGTCTGCCCTAGAGCAACAGAAAGCTCGGATATGAGAATTTGCTTAGCTGTGGCCATCATACGCCGCTCCCAGGCTGAAAGCCCCTTCTCGTTTTCCCTGACCATAAGGGAACGAAGCACCTCGGCTATGTCCGAAGGCTCTCCGCTTTTAAGTTTCAGCATATTGCTACGGTAGCGTCGGTTCCAGTTTTCCTCGCTGAGAGGTTCCTCCTGGGAAAAGGAGGAAATGAGTTCCAAAGCCTGATCCTCTTCCATTACTTCTCTCACCCCGATAACCTGGGCGGTGTCCACGGGAATCATAACCTTTATATTTTCGGTAGGCGAAATAAAGACATAATATAATCGTGAGATACCGTCGATGCTCTCTGTGGTGATTTCCTTTATTGTGCCTGCTCCGTGGAGTGGATGCACCACGGTGTCTCCCGGCTTGTAAAGCATGTTTCTCACCAAACCATTCATTTTGATGCGCAAAAACGCACGTATTACACTGCAATTACCTTTGTTAACTATAATTATACCATAAATTCGGAACGAATTCAAGACTTTTTTCTTTTTTTTGCCCTTATGGGTGAGCTTGTACAAAATGAAGCAATCAAAAACAGCATTATACACAAAAACCTGAAATGACAGCTCTTTAAATTTAAAATTGTTGCATTTGTACAATCGATATGGTATAATCCAAAACATAATAAAAAGAAAAGGAGATATAGAAACATGGATTTTGGCTGGCTTTCCATTTTGCCGCCCTTGATTGCCATTGTGCTGGCGCTTCTGACCAAGGAAGTTATCTCATCGCTTCTCATAGGTGTCCTCTCCGGCGTGCTCATATATTCCGGAGGAAACGTCATAGACGCCGTCGAGAGCATGTTCACCATAATGGGTGACGCGCTGGGAGGAAACATCTTTATAATTCTGTTCCTGTCGATTCTCGGAGCCCTTGTCATGGTCATCAGAGAAGCCGGCGGAAGCAACGCCTACGGTGAGTGGGCATCTAAAAAGATAAAGACGCGCTCCGGCGCCATGGCTGCCACAGGAGTTCTGGGCTGCCTGATTTTCGTCGACGACTACTTCAATTGCCTCACGGTAGGCTCCGTAATGCGCCCCGTAACCGATAAGTTCCGCATCTCCCGAGAAAAGCTGAGCTACCTTATCGACGCGACCGCGGCGCCTATATGTATCATCGCCCCCATTTCCAGCTGGGCTGTATCTGTCGGCTCCACAATTGAAGAAGCGGGCATGGCAGACGGTTTTGGTACTTTTATAAGAACAATTCCCTACAATTTCTACGCTATTCTTACAATAATAATGGTGTTCTTCATCTGCTTTGCAAAATTCGATTTCGGCAGTATGAAGAAGTATGAGGACAAAGCCATTGCCGAAGGAGTACCCGAGGCTGCAAAGGAGGATACGGAGACAAGCAAAGGTGCTAAGGGCAAAGTCTATGACCTTGTTGTCCCGATAGTATCCCTTATCGTTATAACAATTATCGCTATGCTCTACACCGGCGGATTATTTACCGGAGGCGCCTCCAACATCATTGAGGCTTTCGGCAACACCGATGCCAACACATCACTCGTATGGGGCGGTTTCGCGTCCCTCATAATCGCCTTTGTCATGTTTGTGCCGAGAAGGATTCTGAGCTTTAAAGAGTTTATGGAGTGCATCACCAAGGGCGTTGCTTCCATGGTTCCCGCCATAATCATTCTTACCTTTGCCTGGACAATCTCCGGGGTCTGTGGCGATGGGTTCCTCGATACAGGCGGTTTTGTAGCCGGTCTTGTTGAGAAGAGTAATATCCCCGTGGCGCTGCTCCCGGCTATTATCTTCGTTGTAGCCGCAGTTTTAGCCTTTGCTACAGGCACCTCCTGGGGCACCTTCGGTATCCTTATCCCCATCGTGCTCGGCATAAGCGCAAAGGTTGGCGGCATATCCACTAATCTTCAGACAATCCTCATAAGCGCTACACTTGCCGGCGCTGTTTACGGTGATCATGTCTCACCCATATCCGATACAACAATCCTGTCATCTACAGGCGCGGGCTGCAACCACATAAACCACGTATCCACCCAGCTCCCCTACGCTACGCTGGTTATGATCTGCTGCTTTATTGCCTATATCGTGGCGGGCTTTGTGCAGAACGTGTATATATCCCTGCTGTTTGCGGTGGTACTCCTCTTAGCCGCTCTGTACCTTGTAAAGTTCTTTGTCGACAAGAAACAACCGAAAAAGACGTAAATAAGACACTTAACGTGAAGTAAAGAACAGCGTGACCTAAAAAAAGGTCACGCCGTTTTTTGATTTTATGTTCATTCTCTACTTCGGTTTTGGTTAAGTAACACTTTTTCCCATTTCCTGTCAATTGACATTACATAACGGCAGTGGTATAATCAGTACGGTATAGGGGGTGAATAAATGTGAATAAGCAGATTATTTTTACGAAAATCAACACAGCGGAGCTGTTGGAAGCACCTACGCAACCTCTCGGTCCTCGTGATGTACGGGTGAAAACAGCGTACAGTACCATAAGCTGCGGCACCGAGAGAGCAAACCTTACGGGAAACGACAGCGTAAGCCACGTGGAGCCTGCGAAGGAAGCGGTATTTCCCCGTTCCGGCGGTTACAGCTCCTCCGGCACCGTAACGGAATGCGGAAGCGATGTTAAAAATACTAAGATTGGCGACAGAGTAGCCATGTTCTGGAGCAAGCATATGACATACAACGTCATCAGCGAAGACGGAATTGTAAAAATCGGTGACAGTATATCGTTCTCTGATGCCGCTATATGCCACATAGCCTGTTTCCCCCTGGCAGCCGTAAGAAAGACAAAGCTTGAAATCGGGGAGAGTATGCTCATAATGGGCTTGGGTACCCTTGGACTGCTGGCGGTGAAGCTTGCGAGAGCCGCGGGCGCCGTGCCTATTGTCGCCTGTGACCTTGTTCCTGAAAGGAGAGCCAAGGCACTTCGCTTCGGAGCCGATTTTGTGTTTGATCCCCTTGAGCCAGGCTTTGCCGAAAAAGTAATAGCAGCGACCGGTGGAGGCGCTAAAACCGCCATTGAAGTTACGGGAATTGGCGCGGGGCTTGACGAAACGCTTGATTGTATGGCAAGATTCGGCAGGGTGGCGCTTTTGGGCTGCACAAGAAGCTCCGACTTCACCATTGACTACTACAGAAAGGTTCACGGCCCCGGCATCACTCTCATCGGAGCCCACACTATGGCAAGACCTAAAAATGAGTCATACTCCGGATATTTCACGACAAGGGACGATATGATAATCCTTTTGAATCTTCTGGAATCGGGAAGACTTACATTTGAAACAGACGAAACACACGCTCCGGAGGAATGCGGCGAGGTTTACACCCGTCTCGCGTTCGACAAAAATTTTCCTCCGTTTGTGCAGTTTAAATGGGAATAGGGAGATGAATTATGCGCAGAGTTAAAATCGCCGCAATCGGCACCGAACACGATCACGCAAGCCCCGTTATATACAGCCTAAAGAAACTGACCGATGTTTTTGAACTGGTAGGATATTGTAACCCGGAAAAGCTAAACGAAAACGAAAAGAGCCAGTCCAAATTTTATGAAAGCATCCATAAGCTTACGCTTGATGAAATCTGGAGCATCCCGGATATTGAAGCAGTAGCGGTGGAGACAAACGAGAAGAGCCTGTCAAGATATGCCCTTGAGGCAGTCAAGAGGGGTTTTCATGTTCATATGGATAAGCCCGGAGGAGAGAGCCTTGAGGAGTTTACGGAGCTTATCGATACAGTAAAGAAAAACAACCTTGTGTTCCATACCGGCTATATGTACCGCTATAATCCCGCCGTCATCCGCGCTCTTGAGATAGCTAAAAACGGGGCGCTGGGGGAAATCTATTCAGTGGAGACTCATATGAACTGCGAGCACACCCTTGAGAAGCGGCAATGGCTCAAGCAGTACAAGGGAGGAATGATGTTCTTCCTCGGATGCCATCTTATCGACCTTATATATATGTTCATGGGACAGCCTGAGGAGGTTATCCCACTAAACACTTCCACCGGCTATGAGGGAGTCGACAGCGAAGATTTCGGCATGGCGGTGCTGAAATACAAAAACGGAGTGTCCTTCGCAAAAACCTGCGATGTGGAGGCGGGAGGTTTCCTGCGCCGTCAGCTGGTAGTATGCGGCACAAAAGGTACACTTGAGATAAATCCCATCGAAAATATCTCTCCGAAAGATGAGGGAAGAAACCTTATCGTGTCTCTCCGGGAAACCTACGCCGATGGACGGTGGACAAACCCGGGAACGATTACAGATTACCCGGAATTCGACCGCTACGACAACATGATGAAGAGTTTTGCCTCCATGGTAAGAGGAGAAAAGAAAAACCCCTACACGCCGGATTATGAGCTTGAGACATATAAACTGGTGCTGAAAGCCTGCGGATATTAAGAGAGGTTATAAATGAAAGCTATACTTGTAAACAGTGACCGTTCATTAAGCTGGAGCGATGTGCCTGATCCCGTTATAAAACCGGACGAGGCGCTGGTGAAAATCCACGCCGCCGGCATAAACAGAGCAGACCTTATGCAGCGTGAGGGAAATTATCCTCCTCCTCCGGGCTGTCCCGAATGGATGGGACTTGAAGTTTCCGGAGAGATAGTTGCGCTGGGCAGTGAATGCGCCCGCTGGAGCATAGGTGATAAAGTCTGCGCACTACTTGGCGGCGGAGGCTATGCGGAATATGTGGCGGTGCGCCATGATATGCTTATGAGCGTGCCCGAGGGCGTGACAATGGAAGAGGCGGCGGCAATTCCGGAGGCTTTCGCTACAGCCTACCTGAATATGTTCCTTGAAGGCAAGGCAAAAAGCGGAGATACTCTTCTGATGAACGCCGGAGCCTCGGGACTTGCAAGCGTCGTTATCCCCATGGCAAAAGCTTTTGGGCTTAGGGTTATCACCACGGTGAGAGAAGACTCCGATGTGGAGGCGATTGGCCATCTCGGAGCGGACATTATCGTACAGACAAAGAGAGAGAGCATAACAGAGGCGCTCAAATGTGAATATGAGGCGGGCAGAGGAGTGGACATAACTATAGACTGCCTGGGCGGCGAGATAATGGGAAAGTGCCTTCATTTCTTAAGCCACGGCGCCCGCTGGATCATGATAGCTACTCTTGCGGGAGCGGTAACGGAAATAGACCTTGCAAACGTGTTCCGCCGCAATGTGAGGGTAATCGGCAGCACATTGCGTTCAAGAGCTCCCTCATTTAAGGCCGAGCTTCTCGCTTCACTGGAGCGGGATGTTTGGCCCAAGGTGACAACCGGAGAGGTTCGCCCTACAATATATAAAATACTCCCTATAACAGAAGCCGAGGCGGCGCAAAATATCCTCTACACCGGCGAAAATGTGGGAAAAGTTGTGCTGAAAGTAATATAGAGGAGGAAATATACAATGTGTAATCTTGCAGGCTATACAGGCAACAGACTTGCCGCGCCGATACTCATAGAGATGCTACGCAGAGAGCAATACTATGACGGCGGCATGAGCACCGGAATCGCCACGATTCACGAGGGAAAGCTCTACTGCGCCAAAGTGCTGGGTGATCTGGATACACTTATTGATACAACAGACGCTCTGAACTTCCCCGGTACTATAGGTATTGTCCACTCCCGTCCCTCCGCTACATATCAGACCCACGCCCATCCCTTTACTGACTGTTTGAACAAGGTGGCGATAGTGCTCAACGGCACCCTCAGGGACGTAGACACCGACGATTATTATATAAAATCCTGCGGCATAATGCAGGACTTCTTTGACAGAGGCAAACCCAGCAAGACCCAGATACCCTATAACGGCAAGCTGCAAAAACTTTCAAACGGCATGACATATCACGACTCCGAGCCTTACGCCTTTATGGCGGCAGACAACATGGGAAAAGGCATGTGCCTTTGTGAGGCTGCTGCGGATGCTATGAGCGCCCTGCCCGGAGACCTGGTGACGCTGACAATAAGCGTGGATGAGCCGGACACAATCGCCATAGCGAGGGTTACCCGCCCCATGAGTGTGGCGGTGTGCGACGGTGAGACCTATGTTGCGTCCACCCCTGACGCATTCCCCACGGATATACTCCCCAGAGCCATGGTAAGCGCTCCCGTGACCTGTGTAACCGCGGCGAGACCGGGGACATGCGAGATTACGGAGCACAAAATAAAAAACGTAGCCACACAGGCTATAACCGCGGACATCTACGCTAAAGCATACTACCGTATTGTATCTGTACTGAAGGGAAAGAAGTATGATCCCCAGTCCATGTACGGCTTGCCTTTTTTTACCGAATGGAGAGACCTGTGGAAGGAGCCCTATACGGAGTGTGAGTTCAATAACGGCAAGGGATGTCTTAAGCCATACGCTGAACTGAGCTACGCTGTGCTTTACGCCCTTGAAAAAGAGGGGAGACTCCACAGGATTGTGGAGGAGGAGCCCAAGGCGGGAGGCATTAAGCTCTACAAGTTCTGGATAGACTGATTTGTGCCATACTACCCAACATTATTCCATAGAAAAGCATGATTTTATGATTTTTCTTGTTGACAAATTGATATAATAGGGTTATAATATCCTTTGTACCGCTTTGTGAGGTGAGAAACTCAAGATATGGAACTGGATATTAAAGGATTAAGCGGCGTTGTGGGACTAAGTATTCCATTCGAATACGAGCTGGATTTATCAGATCTTGACTTCTACAGCGAACACCCTTTCAAGACTCCCGTTGCCGTAAAAGGCGATGTGCGCAACCATGCCGGCATGATTGAGCTTCATGCTTCGGCGAGCTATACGCTGGAAATAAGGTGCGCCAGATGTCTGCGTGAGCTCTCCTTGCCGAAAGTGCTTGATATTTTCCAGAGGCTGGTCTTTGAGCTGCAGGACGAGGAAAACGACGAC
>JAAZBA010000098.1 GCA_012514045.1 Clostridiales bacterium
ATACTATACCGATTGATTTGTCAACGATAAAAAACAATTTTTTCTCTTTTTCGAACAATATTACGTTTTACTAAATTAAAGCGCCGAACAGCCGCACAGGCACGCTCTCCTCATTATCCCTTTCAAGCCTTACTGAACGCAGCTTTACATCCGGTCTGGGATTCCGATAGCTCCAGGCATAAACGGTGCCTTTACTCCCGTCAAGAGTTATGGGGAAAGCGTCGGAAAAGTACATGGCGCTGCCGAGCCACTCATCGTTCATTACGCAGTAGGGTGCGGGGAAATAGCTTTCAGAAGACTTCTCCTGCCCTGTTTCGTCATCAAAACGCTTTTCGTAACTTTCCGGGTATTTCCACGAAAAATCGCTCTGAAGGCTGCCGGTATGGACTCCGAATTCGATGGGTACCGCTGTTACGATTCCGTCCTCATACTCAAATACATAATGGGCGATAATTCTCGGGGTCCTGTCAAGAAAATACCAGGTATAGACTCTTTTTGGCTCCTCCTTATCCCCGAAATCAGCTCCATGGAGAAAGACGATCTCATCGATCTTCCTGTCGAGGATGATTTCCGCCCGGGAAGAGGAATCCTGCCAGGATACGCTCCTGCCGTCCAGAATAACCGTCTGTTTGGGATTTGACAGGGAGAGATATTCCCTGAAAACCTTTCTCTCGGGGAGCTTGCCTGTACGCACGATAGAGCGCACATCGCCTATCTTCCTGGCGGTAAGGCGATAGATTTCGTCTCTCTTTGAGTCGTCATAATCATCCTGCCAAAGCACCGCGGAGGAGAAGGTGAGTTCTGCGAACCAGCCGTTTCTGCCGATTTCATCTTCGTTTGCGACGCACCAGGTGGATACCTCGGCTCCCAGCACGTTTTTTCTACGGGAGCGCGTCTGCCATGAGGCGATGGTGGAGCCGCGGAAGTTGCCATAAATTTGACGTATACCGCGTTCAAGGAACCCCTTCTCCGTATACGGAGCGTGGGCATAATACCAGTCCAGCATTATGATATCCGTGGGTACAGAGTCGATGGCCTGATGCGTCTCATCAAGGAGCCAGCGCCTGCCGAAGCGGTCATGCCTGTCCAAAGCCTGACCCCCGCTCTTTACGCCTCCGAAGGACATGAAGTTCTGAAGTTTCTCTCCCCACATCCACATCTCCACACCCATGGCGCTGTAATGCTCATGGAGACGGTTTATTTCGTAGGATAACAGTTCCGCTCCGGAATGACCTTTGCAGCGGTCGCAGTAACCTAAAATTCTAACTTCATCATGGCCTATCGAGACCTTGTCGTATTGTATCGTCTCGTAAATCTCATCCGCTACATCAAAATAAAGCCTATAGCTGTCCTCGTTTAAGGGACAGTATGTATCAGGCCAGGGCTCGTACGGACGCTCAGCGATCTCCCTGTGGGCAAGGGTGAGGTAGTAGCAGTGGCTAAGCGCCTGTATCTCGGGAATGACCTGCATTCCCCGGGAACGGGCATATTCTACTATGGATTTGACCTCCGCTTTTGTAAGAACACCGCCGCCGGCAAGCTCAATGTGGGTGGAGTTTTTCCAGTCAGCCTGGGAGGCCTGAAGCCCCTGGGGGCCTTTTGGGTAATCCCTCGCCTCTCTGCAGAAGCGGCGCCAGGCGCGGTTTATTTCCGGATGGCGCTCATATTCCATACCGCCGCCGATTTCCAGGAATAGGGTGTTATATCGAAGATAGACAAGGGCGTCGATTATCCTGCAAAACTCATCGATAGAGTCAGGGGGAGGCAGATACATGTGAACTCCCCGCACGCTCATATATGGCGAGTCTTCAATTTTGACCTTCGGTATCGTACGATTGGGAGTGATCAGCTGGGAGAGAGCGGAGGCGGCGTACATAAAGCCCGCTCTGTCGCCTGCCTTCACGGTGACCACTTTGTCTGCCGACAGCTCATACGAGCCGGGCGCCATGGAGAGGTCTTTATAGAGCTCAATGTTGCCGTTGCCACGGCGAAGCTCCATGCTTCGGACACTTTCTATAAATGCCAAAGTGTCGTCGTCACACCCGCATGAATTCACAAGCCCATCAAGATTTAGAAAACCGTTGGAAAGAGAGATTTTCTTTGGCTTGGGGAATATATCGGTATTCATTCTCATCCTCCTCGTAAGGTTCTGAAATATGTTACACTTGTATAATACTTATACACTTATATTATACTAACCGAAAAATAGCATGTCAACAGAAAGAGAAAATTTCGTTGATTTGTAAAAAATAAACGATTTTGCTATTGAAAATGTTGCGTTCATGGTTTATAATACAGAGTGACGCATAATTACCTTTGAGGAGGGAATCATGGTATACATAATCGCCTCCGGAAAGGGCGGTACAGGCAAGACAGCCCTTGCCTGCGGATTGTCCTTTGCATTTGCCGAGCGGGGGATAAGAGTGCTCATGATTGACGGAGACACCGCCACAAGGAGCCTCAGCACAGCGATGAACGTGTATGAATCCGCCGTGTTCGATCTCTCCGACGTTGCCTTTGGCACCGTGAGCGTAGCCGAGGCGGCGATAAGTCACCCGGACTATGGCAATATACTTGTGCTGACCTCGCCCATGGAGGAAAGTTCCCTTACGGAGACCTGTGTAGCCGATGCGGTAAAACAGGCAAAGAGTGATAATCTGGCGGACGTGATAATAATCGATGGTCCGGCGGGTCTCGGTTCGGGATTCAGGCGCTGCGCCATGGGAGCCGATAAGGGAATCATAGTTGCCACAAGCGACGCTATAAGCCTTCGAAGCGCCGATCTGGCGGCGGCGGAGCTTGAGCGCCTGGGAGTAAATGATCTGCGCATGGTGGTAAACAGAGTATCAAAGAAAATCACCGGAAGAGGCGGCATGCCAAACATTGATGACGCTATCGACTTGGCTGCACTGCCGCTCATAGGCTACATCCCCGAGGACAGAAAGGTGATTACGAGCCTTGCCCTGGGTATTCCCATAACAAAGCAGAGGGGAAGCAGAGCAGCGGCAAGCTACAGAGAGATTGCCGGAAAGCTTGAAAGAAGCGACCTGTAAAGAAGAAAATCATATTTAAATAAATCAGAAAGCGAGTGAGAATTAATGAACATTGCCCTAATCGCTCACGACAAGAAGAAGGAACTCATTGTACAGTTCTGCATGGCGTACTGCGGAATCCTTTCTAAGCACAATCTCTGCGCCACAGGCACCACAGGCAAGCTCATCAGCGAGCAGACAGGTCTGCCGGTTGACCGTTTCCTCTCAGGAGAGCAGGGAGGAGACCAGCAGATCGGAGCGCGTGTCGCTTACAATGAGATAGATATGGTCATATTCCTGAGAGATCCTTTAAGCGATTCCCAGAAAGAGCCGGATGTAAACAGCCTTGTTCGCCTGTGCGACATACACAATATACCAATAGCCACAAACATAGCCACCGCCGAGATGCTCATCCTGGGTCTCGACCATGGCTATCTGTCCTGGCGCGACATCGCGAACCCCAAGCCCCCAAGGAGAAAGCAGGGCTATTAATATCATAACCTTTGGAGTATAAAATGGAAAGAATTAAACCCCGCACGCTGTCGGGCTTTATGGAGCTGCTGCCCTATCGGCAGATACAATTTGAAAAAATTCTCGAAACCCTGAGAAAAACCTACGAGCTCTACGGCTTTACACCCCTTGACACTCCCATCATAGAGTCCAGTGAGATTCTCCTCGCCAAGGGCGGAGGAGAGACGGAGAAACAGATTTACCGCTTCCAGAAGGGAGACAGCGACCTTTCGCTGCGCTTCGACCTTACGGTGCCGTTGGCAAAATATGTGGCGCTCAACTATTCGGAGCTATCCTTTCCTTTTAAGCGTTACCAGATAGGAAAAGTATACCGGGGCGAAAGAGCCCAGAGAGGGCGCTTCCGTGAGTTTTATCAAGCTGACATTGATATAGTCGGCGACGGTTCTCTCGACATCTCAAACGACGCGGAGATACCGTCGATTATTTACCGTGCTTTCATGTCCCTGGGACTGCGCCGTTTCAAGATAAGGGTAAACAACCGAAAGCTTCTGAACGGCTTCTTTGAGCTTATGGACTTAAAGGGAAAAGCCGGAAATATTATGCACGCCATCGACAGACTTGACAAGATCGGAGAAGAAAACGTCAGCGCTATCCTTTCCGAGGACGTGGGACTTACTAAAGAGCAGACGGAGGAGATAATGTCCTTCGTTACCTCCGGAGATAAGATAGCCGCAGTTGAAAAGTACTCGGGCAGAAGCGAAATGTTTGACGAGGGGGCGCAGGAGCTTCGCATGGTAGCGGAGAACATGTCCCGATTCGGCGTGCCGGAAGATCATTTTGAGATAGATTTCACTATTGCCCGGGGACTCGACTATTACACGGGCACAGTTTACGAAACAATGATGCTTGACCATCCCGAGATAGGCTCAATCTGCTCCGGCGGACGATATGACCATCTCGCGGAGTACTATACAGACAAGGCGCTGCCGGGAGTGGGTATTTCCATCGGCGTTACAAGGCTTTTCTACGTTTTGAAAGAGCAGGGATATTTAAACGATGAGATGAGAGCCTCCCCAGCAGATGTGCTGATTATACCAATGGGCGATACATTGGGAGAAGCCATATCTTTGGCGTCCTTTCTGCGTGAAAAGGGTGTGCGCGCCCAGATAAATAACGAAAAGAAAAGGTTCAAAGCAAAGATAACATACGCAGACAAGCTCAAAATCCCCTATGTTATATTCATGGGTGAAGATGAGGCGAAATCCGGTCTTGTGGCGCTTAAATACCTTGCCACGGGGCAGCAGGATACGTTCTCTCCTGAGGAAGCAGCCGGGAGA
>JAAZBA010000396.1 GCA_012514045.1 Clostridiales bacterium
TAGCTTTTCCCACGATAGCAGCGTCGATTCCCATGTCCCTGAGCTTTTTTACATCCTCGAGAGTTGTTACTCCTCCCGAGGCTACAATCTCGCAGGATATGGCTTTCCTTAACCTGGCGAGATTTTCGAACGCAGGACCGGCTTGAAGTCCGTCACGGCTTATATCGGTGTATATTATGGTTCTTACTCCCGCGGATTCCATGCGTTTAGAAAACTCTATGAAGTCAAGTCTTGAATCCTCAAGCCAGCCCTCTGTTCTCACTGTGTCTCCCAAGGCGTCTATTCCTACGGCGATAAATTCACCGTATTTTTTTACTGCTTCATCAACAATAGTAGGTGTCTTTACAGCGGCGGAGCCGATAATGACACGTTTGACCCCCGTCTCTATCGCCCGATTGATATCCTTCATGGAGCGCATGCCACCACCCAGCTCAACCGAAGCGCCTGTTTCTTTTATTACACGCTCCACAACAGAGAGGTTTTTCCCTCCTCCGCTTTTTGCGCCGTCTAAATCCACCATGTGTATAAGCTCAGCGCCGCAGTCGAGGAACATTCTCGCCGTCTCAACAGCATCCTCCGCCACTTTGTGAGCTGTGGCAAAGTCACCTTTAAGAAGCCTTACACATATACCATCCTTTAAATCAATTGCCGGTAATATCTTCATATTGTTTCTCCTACAACGTGCCCTTGGATGAGAGTATCGTCTCGCCCTCGAGTTTTACCGCTTCCTTAAGCGCTCTTGCGAAAGCTTTATACAGTCCTTCGGTTTTGTGATGGTCATTGTCTCCGTATTCGCATTTCAGATGGAGAGTAATCATAGCGTTTGTGGCTACGGCATACATGAACTCTTTTGTCATCGCTGTTTCATAAGAGCCGCAGCTGACATTCTGAAATGTAGCGTTGTAGACAAGGTAAGCTCTGCCGGAGATATCGAGAGCACAAAAGCACAGCGCATCATCCATGGGCACAAAGGAGCTTCCAAAGCGTTTTATACCTTTCTTATCTCCAACCGTCGACTTTAGAGCCTGACCAAGGACAATGCCTACATCCTCAACTGTGTGGTGGCAGTCCACATTCAGATCCCCGATTGCCTTTATTTTGAGACCGAAACCGGAGTGCACTGCGAATGAGGTAAGCATATGGTCGAAAAAACCTATGCCTGTCTCTATGCAGACCTCACCGCCCTCAAGAGATAAGGAAAGCGTAATATCCGTTTCTTTTGTTTTTCTATTTATTTCACATATGCGGCTCATATTATCCACTACCTTTCAGATATCTGGGCAAGCGCATCCATTACAATTCTGTTTTCATCAGCGCTGCCCGAGGTGATTCTTAGATATTTACCTTTTACGAGTCTTACGCAGATATCTCTGCCAAGAAGCTCATTATAGTATTCCTTCGCCTTTTTAGTTTTCAGAAGGACAAAGTTTGTAACCGTGGGCATATACTCAAAATTTTGGTTCTTTTCTTTCAGTTCCAGAGCCATGTGTCTTAACTCCTCTGTGTTCTTTCTGATTTTTTCGCAGCATTCCTCAAGATACTCACGCTCCGACAGCACCGATGCGGCGCCAGCCTGCACAAGAGCGCTTACATTGAAGGGAGAACGAGATTTATTCATGCAGGAAATAAGAATATCGTTCGCTATGGCGAAGCCTACCCTGAGAGCTGCCATACCGAAAGCCTTAGAGCAGGTACGGAGTAGTATACAGTTGTCATATTCAAGCACACTGTCCAGAATACTTTCGTTCCAGAATTCCATATATGCCTCATCCACTACCACAAGAGAGTCAAGGGACGACACGATTCTCTTTATGTCAGAGGCAGGAAGTCCGACACCTGTGGGATTACAGGGGTTGGAGAATATGAGCATATTCACATTCTGTTCCTTCGCCATGGAAATAAGCTCATTAGGGTCAATTACCAGTGCATCGTCCTTTTCATACGTGACAACCTCACATTCGGCGTTGTGAGCATAGAACTCATACATAGAAAAATCAGGTGCAGCTGTCATAATTTTATCTCCCTTCATGTTGAAGGAAGATATGATAATTGACAAAAGTTCATCGGATCCGTTGCCGCAGACTATGTTCTTGTCTGGAACGTTATATATCTTTGACGCAGCCTCACGAAGCACCCTACAGGAGGGATCCGGATAACGGTTCTCTGCCACCTCCGCTATGGCAGACAGCATTTTAGCCTTTATCACAGGAGGAAGCTCGATAAATGATTCGTTGGCGTCCAGCTTCACACTGTATTTGTTCTCCGTGGGATCATATGGCGACATATTTAAAAGCTTTTCAGAAATTTTCATTT
This sequence comes from Clostridiales bacterium, assembly GCA_012514045.1. GTDB lineage: Bacteria > Bacillota > Clostridia > Oscillospirales > QAMX01 > JAAZBA01. Next base: position 2,314 of record JAAZBA010000396.1, read on the forward strand.
CATTCTCACCTCAATGGAATTTGCATGAGCTGTCAGGTGCTCTTGCCTTGCCAAAGTCAATATATCATCACATTCACGAAGCAATGCATCTTTTTCATAATATATGACGCTGGTTTTTTTCAAGAAAGAATCTACCGACAGAGGAGAAAAGAATCTGGCTGTTCCCGATGTGGGCAAGACGTGACAGGGACCTGCCATGTAATCTCCCAAAGGTTCGGGAGAATATTCTCCTATGAATATAGCTCCCGCGTTTATGATGCCTTCCGATATTCTCTCTGCATTACGGCACATGAGTTCCAGATGCTCCGGGGCAATTTCGTTTGCAATCTTAACGGCTTCATCCATTGTATCGCATACAACAATCGCTCCGAAATCCCGTAATGATGCTTCAATAATATCTTTACGGGACAGGTATTCGCTCTGGCGCCTTATTTCCTTTGCTGTTTTCAGAGCGCTGTCCATGGATGTGGTGACCATTACTGCGCTGGCTAGCACGTCGTGCTCCGCCTGGCTCATAAGGTCAGCAGCGGCATATACGGGGTTTGTAGTCTCATCGCCTATAACAAGCACCTCAGAAGGTCCCGCTACAATATCAATATCCACCGTACCGTACACAAGACGCTTTGCGGCTGCCACATATGCGTTCCCCGGTCCGACTATCTTGTCCACTCTCGGAATAAACCCCGCACCGTAAGCCAGAGCTCCGATGGCTTGTATACCGCCTATGGCAATTATTCTGTCTATTTCGGCGATGTACGCCGCAGCCAGAACAGTATCATTCAGAAACTCTCTGGGAGGTGTCACCATTATTAGTTCTTTCACTCCCGCCGCCTTCGCGGGCACAGCGTTCATCAGTACGCTTGAGGGGTATGCGGCGATACCGCCCGGGACGTAAAGACCAACTCTTGTGAGTCCCCTTACTCGCTGTCCTAAAACTCTGCCGTCTCCTTTGTCAAGTGTCCAGGAGGATTGCAGCATTTTCTCATGATATATTCTTATGTTTTCCGCAGCATTTGTCAACGCTTCGATTACTTTTTTGTTCGTGCGATCGTACGCCTCCTTAATAGAGGCATTGTCGATTTCATAGGGAGCGCAACCGTCAAATTTTACGGAATATTCCTCCACCGCTTCGTATCCCCGGTTTTTTATGTCTGCAAGCGCTGCGACGGCTACATCGGATATTTTCTTTTCCGTCTCCGTGACTCTTTGGCGCATGGAGGAAATAAGTTCTTTTTCTGAGAAACCATCAGTTTTGATTATTTTTATCATTTTGAAGCTTCCTTTTCGAGGTAATCAGCACAGTCATTGATCAGCGACAGAATCGCCTGCTTTTTCATCTTCATGCTGGCAAGATTGACTATCAGCCTTGCGCTTATCGGGGCAATTGTTTCTATCACCTCAAGACCGTTTTCCTTAAGGGTAGTACCGGTTTCCACAATGTCAACTATACCGTCGGCAAGTCCCAAAATCGGTGCCAGCTCCACAGAGCCTTCGATTTTGACTATGTCCACATCCATGCCCTTTTTTGCGAAATAGTTTTTTGTCACCTCGGGGTATTTTGTGCCTATAACCCTGTTTTTGTAGGTGCCTGCATAAAATTCATCGCCTTTACGAACCGCAAGGGCAAAGCGACATTTCCCAAAACCCAGGTCCATTACCTCATAGAAGGATCTTCCCTGCTCCATTATGGTGTCCTTGCCTACTATGCCCAGGTCACAGACTCCCCGCTCCACGTATGTTATTACGTCCGGGGCCTTCGCCAGAACAGTCTCCAGTGTCAGCTCATCCTTTACTATATCAAACAGAAGCTTTCTTGAGGGAATTTTCAGCTCCTCACAGTTAAAGCCCATGCTTTCAAACATTTCAACCGACTTCTTTTCAAGCCGTCCTTTTGTCAGCGCAATTCTCAGTCTATCCATCACTCTGTTCCTCCGTATCCACCGTCTCAGCGCCTCCCGGGTATATTCTTATAAGCGTTGTCCCCTCACCTCTTGCCCTGGCTAAAGCGATGCTGTCCTCAATCGCTTCATAGGGTGACAGCTCGCATAAACTTCCCCTATGTCTGTCGCAGAAGTCCATTGCTTTGCGCAGGCAACCGTATTCGGTGTGAACAACGTAGCGCTTTCTTATATCAATCTCGGGCTTTATAGATTCGCACACTCTGTCCACATCTATGGCAAAGCCTGTAGCCGGCACGCTTCTTCCGTACATGCTCACGAGACTGTCATACCGGCCCCCGCTAATAATCTTCGCGCCCACACCCTCAATATATCCCTGGAACACCACTCCCGTGTAGTAGTCCATATGATGCACAAGTCCCAAATCGATCATTACGCTATCGCCAAAGCCAGCGCTTTGAAGTTCTCTGATTATTCTCCTGAGGTACTCAATCTCCTCTACTCCGGCGCAGCCTTCGGAGAGCTCCAGAGCTTCGTCCAGCACCTCCTCGCCTCCAAACAGCTGAGGAAGCCTACATAGCGCTCTGTAGGCGGGATAATCTTTGTAGCAAGACAAAGCGTCGTTTATAGCGGCGAAGTTCTTGCTCTCGATAAGGATCCTTATCTCCTCGGTGAGTTCTTCATCATCGGTAAATGTGGAAATCAGAGAGCGGAAAAAGCCTGCATGACCGATTTCAAGCCTGTAGCTGTCGGATACTCTGCTCAGCGACTCTATCGCTATCGCTATAACTTCTGTGTCAGCCTTCACTCCCGAGGCTCCGATTAGCTCAACTCCCGCTTGGGTTATTTCGCTTCCCCTTCCCGCAAGGTTTCCCGCCCTGTATACATCCTGAACGTAGCAGAGACGATATGGCTTATCGGACTCCGGAAGCCTTGTAGCCGCAACTCTCGCTATTGGGGTGGTCATATCGGGACGGAGTACCATAAGACTTCCGTCGTTGCCCACCAGCTTGAACAGTTCTTCCTGGGTTATTGGGTTTCCAGCACTTCTGAACACATCGTAGTACTCAAGTGTCGGTGTTATTATCTCGCTGTAGCCGCGGTTTAAGAACAACGTCATGAATTCACTCTCAATTTCTCTGCGAACTCTGCAGTCGGAGTACAGCAGATCATGAGTTCCTTTAGGGTTTGATATGGTATAATTCTTCATAGCTACTCTCTTCCTTGATGTTGTGCTAATATGTTAGCACGTTAGCATGCTAAAGTCAATTGTCAATTGTAACAACTTTTATTGTTTCATTTCCTCAACAGCATACAATCAGAACATACTGAGCTGATCGCTGTCAGGCAGGTCACCTATGGCACCGTTTGATTTAAGAAGCTCCACCACGCTCTTCCCAACCTTCGGACAACGTCTGATTATTTCATCTATAGAGTAAAACTCCCCGTTTTCTCTTTCTCTTACAATATCATTTGCGGCTGTAGCTCCCAGACCGGGAAGAGAATTCAGCGGCGGCCGAAGGGAATTGCCCTCGATTATAAAGCGCTCTGCGTCGGATTTATAGATATCCACTTCCAGAAAGTCAAATCCTCGCTTGTAAAACTCATAGACCACCTCAAGAGTTACAAGGATATCCTTTTCGTTTGCTGTCAGATCTTCCCGGGAATCCAAGTCGTTATACATATTTCGAACCGTATCAATACCCAGTGTCATAGTGCTAGAATCAAAACCTACCGCTCTGATTGTAAAATAGGCGCTGTAGAACGGCAGAGGATAATGCACTTTGAACCAGGCAATCTTAAACGCCATCATTACGTACGCTACTGCGTGAGCCTTGGGATAGAGATATTTGATCTTAATGCAGGACTCGATGTACCAGTCCGGTATACCCTTATCCTTCATTATCTCTATGGTTTCAGGAACTATACCCTTGCCTTTACGGATCGCTTCACTTGTCTTAAATGAGAGAGATGCGTCCATACCTTTAGATATAAGGAACATAGTAATGTCGTCTCTGGCAGAAATGACCTCATTCAGGGTAGCGGTACCGGCTCTTATAAGGTCCGCTGCATTGCCCATCCATACATCTGTTCCGTGGGATAAGCCAGAAATTCTTACCAACCCGTCGAAGTTTGTGGGTTTGGTATCAAGAAGCATCTGACGGGCAAATCTTGTACCGAATTCCGGCACAGCAGCAGCTCCTGTTTTCCCAAGTATATCGTCAGATGCTATGCCAAGATATGATATATCTGTGAATATTCCTATTGTAGCAGGATCGTCAAACTGTATTGTTTTGGCATCCACTCCCGTCATATCCTCAAGATGCTTAATTATTGTAGGATTATCGTGACCAAGCATATCAAGCTTCAGAAGGTTTTCGTGGATGTGCTTAAATTCAAAGTGTGTGGTTATGACTCCGCTGTCTTTATCGTCCGCAGGATGCTGTACCGGGCAAAAATCGTATATCTCTTTGTCCCGTGGAACAATAATAAGTCCTCCCGGATGCTGCCCCGTGGTACGCTTTACCCCTGTGCAGCCTATTGTAAGGCGGTTTAACTCTGCTTTGGAAAGGTTAAGCCCTCTTTCGTCAGCATATTTTCTGACAAAGCCGTAGGCAGTCTTGTCCGCAATGGTGCCGATTGTGCCGGCTTTGAACACCTGCTCCTCGCCAAACAGCTCTACCGCATCAGCATGAGCCTGGAGCTGATATTCTCCGGAGAAGTTAAGATCGATATCCGGTTCTTTTTCCGCATTGAAACCAAGAAAGGTGAAGAATGGGATGTTAAAACCGTCCTTACGGTACTTTTTGCCGCATTTTGGGCAGAATTTATCCGGCATATCCGCGCCGCAGCCAAAATTACCGGAATAATCTGTTTCCATCATCTTGCAGTCATCACATATATAGTGGGGCGGAAGAGGGTTGACCTCGGTTATACCGCAGAAGTAAGCAACCACAGAGGAGCCTACAGAGCCTCTGGAACCAACAAGATATCCTGCCTCATTTGATTTTTCTATAAGCTTCTGTGCCGCCATATACATGACATCGAATCCGTTCTTTATGATAGGCTTGAGTTCCGCCTCAATACGTTTTTCAATCTCCTCAGGCAGCGGATTTCCATAGAGCTTATAAGCGCCTTCGTAGCATATACGCTCCAAATCCTCCGCTGAGCCTTCGATCGAGGGCGGGTAGGTGCCATCCACAAGAGGCTTGACATCCTCGCACATGTCGGAGATGATGTTTGTGTTTTTAACCACAATTTCATATGCCTTCTCCGGCCCCAAATAGGCGAACTCCTCCAACATCTCATCTGTTGTACGCAGATAGAGAGGCGCCTGAATATCGGCATCCTTGTAATTCTGCCCCGCCATGAGAATTCTCCTGTAGACCTCATCTCTTGGGTCTAGGAAATGCACATCACAGGTGGCTACAACCGGAATATTTTCCGCCTGTCCAAGTCTTATGATTGTCCTGTTAAACTCCTGTATCGTCTCAATGTTCTTGATTTTACCTTCGCGGATAAGAAATTCGTTATTGCCTGTAGGCTGGATTTCAAGATAGTCGTAGAATCTTGCCAGCTTTTTCAGTTCGCTCCATGTTCTGCCGGCTACCACAGCCTCGTAAAGCTCACCGCTTTCACAGGCAGAGCCCACAATTATCCCCTCACGGTTTCTTTCAAGCAGCTCACGGGGGATA
>JAAZBA010000130.1 GCA_012514045.1 Clostridiales bacterium
AACATGGGAAAGCAAGCATATAGGGCCTTACCACCAGAGAAGCCTGGAATTTGAGCGGGATATGCTTTCCTCTGGCCTTTTGGGACCTGTAGAGCTTTTCACCGCGAAATAAACCCGGAGTGATTTTCGATTTCGTGTGAAATACAATTTGAAGAATTGTATTATTTATCTATTAATGAAGAATAATTTATATAAGGAGGAACACATCATGGGTAAAGTCAGATTAGGTATGATTGGTCTCGGCGGTATCGCTAACGGTGTCCATCTTCCCGGCTATATGAAGCTCGATAACTGTGAGCTTGTAGCCATATGCGATATTGACGAGAGTAAGCTCAAAGCAACAGGAGACAAGTACAGCATACCGGAAGACCGCCGCTACACAGACTATCGTGAGCTTATCGCCTGCGATGATATTGACGCGGTTGATATTGCCACATGGAACTCAGTGCACTGTGAAATCGCCAAAGCTGCAGCGCTAGCGGGGAAGCACTTTTCCGTTGAGAAGCCTGTGGGCATGAACTATGCTGAAGCCTATGACTTGGCAAAAACGGCAGAGAATATGAATGTACAATCCTTCATCTGTCTCTCCTGGCGTTACCATCCCTACACACGATATGTCAAATATCTTGTTTCAAGCGGCAAGGTGGGAAGACTCTATCACATCTATGTGCGTTGTATCAAAGATTCCGGTCTCTGGAAGGGCAGAAAGCTGGAGTGGCGCTTTGACAAGACGCTTGCGGCCTCCGGTGTGCTGGGCGACTTAGGTTCCCATATGATTGATATCGTGCGCTTCTGGGGTCAGGAGTTCAAAGATGTCTACGCGAACTACGGCACATTTATCACCCATCGTCCCACAGAGGATACGGGGGAAATTCGCGAAGTCACAACAGATGACTGGTGCAACATGAACTGCGTTCTTGAGTCGGATGTGAGCTGTACGATTGAGCTTACCCGCTGCGCCACCACAGTTCCGAACCTCATAAGTTTTGAGGTTTATGGAGAAAAGGGCAAGCTCATTTATACAAATGATGAATATGGTCAAAAGATTGAGTTTCGTGACGCGGAAACGCGAGAGATAGAGCTGCTCACTCCTCCCGATGAGTTTACGGCTATGCAGTCAAAGTCCTTCATCGACCTTGTGCAAGGTATTGAGGACGATTATACAGCAAAAATCACCCATGGTCTGGAGTGCCAGGCGGTTATCGACGCCGCTATACGCTCGTGCGAACAGCACAGACCTGTTACCATCGCTGAGATTAAGGAGGAAATCGAGAAATGACAAATACATACACCTGTTCTTCTGAAGAATTTCTGAGGAATTCACGCATACCCGTGAGAGTTCTTGAGGACGCTGACGCCATCCATGAGGAAATGGCGGAAATAATGGCGAAGACCATTGAGGACAAAAAAGGCAAACATACATTTATAATCTGTCCTGTCGGGCCCATTGATCAGTATCCTCTGTTCGTAAAAAAGGTCAACGAGCGCAATATAAGCCTAAAAAACGTATATTTCGTCAACATGGATGAATACCTGACGGATGACGACAAACATATATCTCCCGACAGCAGCCTCAGCTTTGTTGGATTCATGGAGCGCACTGTATACTCAAAAATCAAACCCGAGCTTCTCATGCCTCCTGAGCAGCGTCTTTTCCCTGTCCCCGGTCATGAAGCGGAGCTCGATGCTCTCATTGAGGAGCTGGGAAGCGCCGACTGCTGCCTTACCGGTGTGGGTATAAACGGTCATATAGCCTTTAACGAATCCGCGCTTCCTGATGAGGACATTACTGACGAGGAATTTTCTAAACTTGGTACCAGATGCCTCGATCTTTCCCGTGACACTATAGTAAACAACGGCGGCAGAAAAATATACGGAGCCCTTGATCTCATGCCTAAACGCTGTATAACTTTAGGCATGCGCCAGCTTCTCAAATGCCGCAATTTTAAAATCTATCTTTTCCAGCCCTGGCAGTGGGGTATTATGAGAAAAATTGCCCTTGAGGCTCCCTCAAGATTTGCCCCCGCTTCCTTACTGCAGAATGTGCCGGGATCGGAAATGGTCATAAGCCGCGCGATGCTTGACATAGCGATATCTTATAAATAGTACCTTTAGGAGGAATATATAAGTGAAAATTGGTACAATAGCACGTTTTTCTACCGTTGCCGAAGCTGAAGATAAGTTCCGTGAGCTTTCCGAATACGGTTTTGAGCAATGTCAGATATCCTACAGAGGAGACATAAGCGATCTTTCCGCCGCGAAGGAAATCCGCGCTGTAGCAGACAGGTATAACATCGAAATTTCCGCCATGTTCGTAAGCTATGGCGATGCCGACACGGTATGGGACAATTACTACGGCTTCCTCACCGCCGGCATCAATGTTGAAAGCTACAGAGTTCGTCGGGTGGACAAAGTCAGAAGCTCTCTGCCGTTTGTAAAGGCTTTAGGCATAACCGATGCCGTTATCCACGCAGGTTTTATCCCCAACAACCCGTTCTGCCCATCTTATGCTCTCATGAAGACCTCGGTACGCTTTATCGCTATGGACTGTCAAAAACTTGGGCTCAACCTGCTTTTTGAAACCGGAGGAGAGTCCCCTGTTGCTTTTCTTCGTCTCTTCACCGATCTGGGATTCGACAATCTTTATATCAATCTCGATCCGGCGAATATGCTTATGTACGGTTACGCCAACCCCGTTGACGCTATATACACCATCGGTAAATATGTCCGCAATATACATGGCAAGGACGGATTACCCCCTACCGATCCGGTAAAATTGGGTGCGGAGACTCCCATAGGCGAAGGTAAAGTAGATTTCTATGCCATGTTCCGAGAGCTTAAAAAGGTAGGCTACGACAGATATGTCACCATCGAGCGTGAAATATCCGGGCCTCAGCAGAAGCAGGATATCCTTAAAGCGAAAGCATACTTTGAAAAACTTCTTTCGGAGGTATATTGAGCTATGTATGACCTTACAATTAAAAACGGTACAGTGCTTGACGGCACTGGAGCCGAAGGCTTTATCGCCGATGTGTCTGTAAAGGACGGAAAAATCGCCTTTATCGGGAAATGCGACTGCGAGGCTTCTGAGGTTATCGACGCTGCCGGGCTTACCGTCACCCCCGGCTTTATCGACTCCCACAGCCACTCCGACAGCGCAATGCTCGTAAATCCCGATCAAAAGGAAAAAATTCAGCAGGGTATTACAACCTGTATCGCTGGACAGTGCGGCTCAACTCCCGCTCCCATAGGTAAAGATCTGGCGCCTTTTGAAATATACCAGGTAGACTCCTTCGGACTTAACACAGATGTTTTCCGTACAATGGGCAGCTTCCTTGATTTGGTTAGGGATATCCCACAGGGCTGTAATATAGCCACTTTTGTGGGACACAGTGCCCTGCGCCGGGCAGCAATGGGCATGGAAAACCGTGAACCTACAGAAAAGGAGCTTGAAAAAATGCGTTCTCTCCTGAGGGACGGTATGGAGCACGGAGCCGTAGGTGTGTCTTTTGGACTTATATATACCCCAAGCTGCTACTCTAAGACGCCTGAGCTGATTGAATTGGCGAAGGTATCCGTCTCCTACGGTGGCCTTGTTGTCGCTCATATAAGGGATGAGGGGGATTATCTCATAGAAGCTGTGGAGGAATTTATCTCCATTATCCGTGCATCCGGAGCTAAAGGCGTAATATCACATCACAAGAGTTCCGGGAAGCGCAACTGGGGTAAAGTTAAGACAACGATTAAAATGATTGAAAAAGCAAGCGAGGAAGGTCTTGACATATACTGCGATGTCTATCCATATAACGCATCTCACACAACCCTTCATTCACACTTCATCCCAGCCGAGTACCATACTGGCGGTCCCGCCGGTATTGTCAAACTCCTGTCCGATAATGATATGCGCCAAAAGCTCAAGGAAATAAACAGGAAGGATCAGGGGAATAATTATGACTGGATACAGATTACTCTATGTACAGGTTATCCCGAATATCAGGGGCTGAGAATTCCTGAAATAGCAAAACTTCACGGCACTGATCAGCTTGATGCCGTCTTCGATATGATCAGAGACAGCAATACCCGCTGCAGCGCCTGTTATTTCACAATGTGTGAAGAGGATGTGGAAACGGTTATCGCATTCCCTCGGTCTATGATCGGTACGGACTCCGGAATCGCGGGAGCCAGCAAGGTGTTTCATCCAAGACTTGTGGGCACCTTCCCCAGAGCTTTGGGCAGATATTCAAGGCAAAGGGGCGTTGTATCTCTTCCTGAAATGGTCAGGAAGATGACATCACTGCCCGCCTATGTCTACAATCTTGAGACAAAGGGAAAACTTCAGGTGGGTTTTGACGCTGATATTTGTATTTTTGATGCCGACAGAATAATCGACCGTGCAGAATTTACCGACTGCAGCAGAAAAGCCGATGGACTTAACTATGTCCTTCTTAACGGAAAAGTTGTTGTTAAGGACGCGGTTTTTCTTGGAGACAGACAGGGCAAAGTATTGCTCAGAAAATAAGAATATACAGTATTGTGGGCGGTCACAGAGCAATACTGTATATTAACTGCCTGAGCTTTTTAACGCTTTTCAGACGAAAGGATAAAATACGATGTCAAAACTGATTGAAAACATAAGGCACAATTCCATATCCCATGGCAGCATCCCCTTCTGGTCCTGGAACGACAAGCTTAAAGAGGAAGAACTCCGCCGTCAGATACGAAGGATGAAGGATCTGGGCATGAATGGCTTCTTCATGCACGCCCGATTCGGACTTGAAACCGAATACCTGAGCGAGGAATGGTTCGACTGCGTCAGAGCATGTGTTGACGAGGCGGAGCGGCTGGACATGGAGGCTTGGAGCTATGATGAGAACGGCTGGCCTTCCGGCTTCGCAGGCGGTAAGCTCCTTGAGGATAGAAACAACCATGCAAAATGGCTCTTCTACGAGATTTCCGACACATTTCCCACAGAAGAGGACGTTCTCGAAGTCTACTCGCTCTCCGATGATGGAAAACTGAACAGGCTCACAGAGCCTGTGGGCGGTAAATATCATATAATCCGCAAGAAGTATGATGAATCGTATGTCGATACAATGGACGACAGCATTACCCGTAAGTTTATTGCCGAAACCCATGAGCAGTATAAAGAAAAAGTAGGCTTTTCCCGCCATATGCCTGGATTCTTCACCGATGAGCCTCAATATTACCGCTGGCACACACCCTGGTCAGACATTATGGAACGTGAATTTGAAAAAGCATACGGTTACAGTGTCCTATCGGCGCTTCCCGCTCTTTTTATCGATTTTGAAGGCTCAAGAGAATTTCGCTACGATTACTTCCTGCTCTGCCATAAGCTGTTTATCAATAACTTTATAAAGGTTGTTTACGATTGGTGTAATGAAAACGGCTGTCAGCTCACAGGTCACGCCGTTGAAGAGTCCAACCTGTCCGGTCAGATGTGGTGCTGCGGCGGTGTCATGCCATTCTATGAGTATGAGCACATTCCGGGCATTGACTATCTGGGACGTGAGCTTCAAAGCGACCTTGCGCCAAAGCAGATAGGTTCTGTCTGCGCTCAGCTGGGAAAGAAAAAGGTCATGAGCGAGATGTTCGCCTGCTGTGGCTGGGACGTGACACCAAGGGAACTTAAGAGAATCGCGGAGCTTCAGTATGTGGGCGGAGTGAATCTTATG
>JAAZBA010000353.1 GCA_012514045.1 Clostridiales bacterium
AAAGAGATCCTTGCTCTGATAAATGAGAAGTATAACCCTTACACGAAGCCTATAGAGGAGCTTAATATACCCTCCTGATTAAATAAACTACGAAAGAAGAAGTGATTATGGACGAAAAGAAACAGCTCAGCGAAAAGGAAATAGAGCAGTATGTCGCAGAGGTTGCCGAGCTTTTGTCCGACAAAAAGGCAATCGAGATTGAGATTCTGCATGTCAAGCCCCTTACAACTCTTGCGGACTATTTTATTGTCTGCACCGGTACATCTACCACCCATATTAAGTCGCTGTCTGAAGAAATCGAGCACTATATGGAAACAAAATATAACATCAGACCGCACCACATCGAGGGATATAATTCCGCCTCGTGGATTCTCGTTGACTACGGTTTTATGACAATAAATATATTCCACAAGGAATCCCGGAAATTCTATTCGCTGGAGAGACTGTGGAAATAAAAGAAGAGGACATTTATGAGATACGATTACACTACAATAGAGAAAAAGTGGCAGGATAAATGGGAAGAAGCGGGAGTATTCCATGCGAAAAATGGCTGCGAAAAGCCGAAGTATTATGCGCTTATTGAGTTTCCGTATCCTTCCGGACAGGGACTTCACATAGGACATCCCAGACCCTACACGGCTCTTGACATAGTTGCCCGCAAAAGACGTATGCAGGGTTATAACGTTCTGTTTCCTATAGGCTGGGACGCCTTTGGTCTCCCAACAGAAAACTACGCCATCAAGACAAAGACACAACCTGCGGAGATAACACAGCATAATATCAAGAGATTCACCCGGCAGTGCAAGGCTATGGGTTTTTCCTTTGACTGGTCTCGTGAAGTCAACACAACAGACCCCAAATACTTCAAATGGACACAGTGGATATTCCTGAAGATGTTCGAAAAGGGACTGGCCTACAAGAAAAAGATGGCGGTTAACTGGTGCACATCCTGTAAAATCGTTCTCGCCAACGAAGAGGTTGTGGACGGTGTATGTGAGCGCTGCGGTGGCACCGTCATAAGAAAAGAAAAAAGCCAATGGATTCTTAAAATCACAGAGTATGCCCAGCGCCTGCTGGACGGCCTCGATACCGTTGATTTTATTGAGCGTGTAAAGGTTGCAAACCGGAACTGGATCGGCCGCTCTACAGGTTCCGAAGTAGATTTCGCTACAACAGCGGGCGAGACGCTCAAAGTATATACAACACGTCCGGATACGCTTTTCGGTGCTACATATATGGTTATCTCCCCTGAACATCCCCTTGTGGAGAAGTGGGCTGACATAATCGAGAATTTCGATGAAGTTAAGAAATATCAGGAAGCGTCGAAGCGCAAATCCGATTTCGAGAGAACCGAGCTTGCCAAGGACAAGACAGGCGTTGAGCTCAAAGGTATAAAAGCCATTAACCCTGTAAATAATAAGGAAATCCCCATATTTATTTCCGATTACGTCCTCATGACCTACGGAACAGGCGCTATAATGGCTGTTCCGGGACATGATACACGTGACTGGGAGTTTGCCAAAGTATTCAATCTCCCCATTGTTGAGGTTGTAGGCGGCGGCGACATAGAAAAGGAAGCATTTACAGACGTAGAAACAGGTATTCTCGTAAACTCCGACTTCCTCAACGGTCTTGAGGTGGAGGAAGCAAAGAAGAAAATAACAGAGTGGCTCGAAGAGAGAAATCTCGGTCATCCCAAGGTAAACTTCAAGCTGCGCGACTGGGTATTTTCCCGCCAGAGATACTGGGGAGAGCCCATTCCCATAATCATCTGCCCGAAGTGTGGGTTTGTGCCCCTTAAGGAGAGCGATCTCCCGCTGGAGCTTCCGAAGGTTGAGTCCTACGAGCCTACAGATACCGGTGAAAGTCCTCTTGCAAAGGTTCGTGATTGGGTAGAAGTCAAGTGCCCCATCTGCGGCGGTGATGCGGAGCGAGAGACTGATACAATGCCCAACTGGGCTGGTTCCTCCTGGTATTACCTGCGCTACATGGATCCCCACAACGACAAGGAATTCGCCTCTCAGGAAGCAATCAATTACTGGGGACAGGTGGACTGGTATAACGGCGGTATGGAGCATGCTACGCTGCATCTTCTTTACTCCCGTTTCTGGCATAAATTCCTCTATGATCTCGGTCTGGTACCCTATGATGAGCCCTACGCAAAGCGTACAAGCCATGGTATGATCATGGGCGAAAACGGCGAGAAAATGTCAAAGTCCAGGGGCAATGTTGTAAATCCTGATGATGTTATAGCAGAATATGGCACAGATACACTCAGACTCTACGAGATGTTCATTGGCGACTTCGAAAAAGCTGCCCCCTGGTCCACAACGGCAATTAAGGGCTGTAAGCGCTTCCTCGACCGTGTATGGGTTCTTACAGAGTTAGCCACAGAGGGTGACGAAATCTCAAAGGCCAACGAATCCTCAATACATAAGACCATAAAGAAGGTCACTGAGGATATCGAGACCATGAAGTTCAACACAGCTATCGCTGCTATGATGTCCCTTGTAAACGAGTTCTATGAAAAGGGCTGCAACAAGGCCGATCTGAGAATGCTTACAATAATCCTCAACCCTTTTGCTCCCCACATCACTGAGGAGATTTGGGAGTCTCTGGGATTTGTCCACGACGGATTGCTTCTTGCACAGGAAACCTGGCCTGCCTATGATGAGGAGAAGACAATTGACAATGTAATCGAGGTTCCTGTGCAGGTCAACGGTAGGCTGAGAGCAACTGTAACCTTGCCGATGGACTGCGATAAGGAAGAAGCTATAAGAACGGCTATTTCGGATGAAAAAGTAGCCACGGCAATAGAGGGTAAGAACATAGTAAAGCAGATTGTTGTACCTAATAAGATAATCAATATTGTAGTCAAGTAGGGTTTTTTGGAAAAATGTTGGTTTGTCAATGATATGTTACACCGAGGCACAAAAAATTAAAGAGAGTAGTTTTAGGAGAATTCCAGTTAAGAGGCCGCATAGGGAAGTTGTTGTATTTACGG
>JAAZBA010000273.1 GCA_012514045.1 Clostridiales bacterium
GTGGGTTTGACGAAGGAAGAAAATTTCCCGACAATGTCATTTTTCTTCATGATTACGGCGCCGATTTCGATAATCTCGCTGTCCACCGGGGTTAGTCCAGTGGTCTCTATGTCGAACACCACTATTTCCCCATCCAGAGGCGCATCAAGCTCACCTGTAACAATGGGCACCTCTGCTTTAGTGTTGTTATAGTAACCTTCCACACCATAGATAACCTTGATACCTGACTTCTTTGCCGCCTGCATGGCAAGGGGAAATGATTGTACAACACCATGATCAGTAACCGCGACAGCGGGGTGACCCCAGGCGGCGGCGCGCTCGATTAGCTTTTCCACCTCTGTTACACCGTCCATAGCAGACATGGTGGTATGCATATGAAGCTCCACACGCTTTTTCTCCGCCATGTCCTGGCGGATAGTCTTCTTTGTCTTGAGAATACTTGCGGGGCGGATAATCATCTCACAGTCGTAGTTGTCGAATACTACCTGACCGGAGATGATCAGGCTGTCTCCCACATTTATCGCGTCAGCAATAGCCTTACCCTCCACGCCATCCATAGGCTTTGATATACGCACAGAATTTGTATAGTCTGTTATGTCAAAGTTTACGATATATAGATCCCTGCGCCCTATATAGCGGTGATTTACGCTGAATACGTCGCCCTGGACAGTAACGTTTCTTAGATTCAGGTTTAAGTCCTTCATCTCTGTTATACTTTCCTGCATAGGTTTTCCTAAAATAACGGTCTCAGAGGAGGATATAACCCTTGCTTTCCGGCGAGGCTTCTGAGGAGAGCGCTTGCCTTTCTCTTTGTCTTTGGAATTACCCGAAATCGGAGTCTCGGCGGCGCTTTTTTCTATCTGATCTTGTATCAATCTCTCTCTGTCCTCTTCATGCTCTCTTTCAAGCTCCTCACTTGAAATACCGGAGGCAGAAACAAATTCCACTATTGCCTGTATGCCGTATTCCTCAGTCAGTATCTTCTCAATCTTCTTCGCCGGCTCGGAGAGTAACTCTACACCTCCGTTTACAAGATTAAATTTGATTTTTCTATCTATGTATTCGTATGTGCAGCCAGCAAGAAAGCCTTGAATCGATGGAAATATGGTTTTTATACGTGAAATCAGCATATCTGCAAGCTCATCGTCAAATTCCTTGCCAATACGCTTTATTTCAAGCTTCATAAGCGAAAGGGAGTATGCATTCTTTATTCCCTGCTCTATCTTCTCTATTTCTTCGTCGGGCACGTCACCCTTTAGGACACAGCGAAAACTCATCTGTTTTTTCGTCCTGTCCCCCTTGATTGTCTCCACCTTGATAAGTGAATATGCCTTCTCAAGCTCCTTCGGTGGCTTATAGTTTCTGCAAATGTGCGCTATAGGTGTTGTAGAGTCCATCATTCGTTCCTTTCAGTCAGTATGTTCATTGCCATTTTATATAGTTCCTCAGCCGCTCTCTCCTGGGGCACCTTATACATAGGCTCTCCTTTCATAAACAGCAGCGCGCTGCCGTCGCCTCCGGCGATGCCTATGTCTGCTCCCTTCGCCTCTCCAGGACCGTTTACCACGCAGCCCATTACCGCCACTTTGAGTTTTCCCTCAATGCCACGGAGCCTTTCTTCTATCTCATTGGCGATTCTTATCACGTCGATTCTGCAGCGGCCGCAGGTGGGGCAGGCTATCACCTCTATACCATCCATGACGCCGCAGGACTTTAATATATCCCTTGCCACACGGATTTCCTCCGTAGGATTGTCAGTTAGAGATATTCTCACTGTGTCTCCTATGCCCATAGCAAGAAGGCTTCCAACAGCAGCGGCAGACTTAATTGTCGCGCCGTAGGTGGTACCGGCATGGGTTACTCCGAGGTGAATGGGATAGTCACATTTTTCATGTATAAGCTTATTTGATTTTATCGTATCCGTTACGGTATCAGCCTTTATTGATACACAGATTTCGTTAAAGTCGGCGTTTTCCAGAAGCACCAAATGACGAAGTGCGCTTTTTACCATCGCTTCCGGCGTAGGAGCCCCGTATTCCGCCAGTAGATCACGTTCCACGCTTCCCGCGTTTACGCCCACTCTTATGGGCACACCGGCTTGCCTGCAACAGTCTGCAACGGCTTTAACTCTTGAACTGTCACCGATATTTCCCGGATTTATCCTAATTTTTGACGCTCCCGCTGCAACAGATTCAAGAGCAAGGCGGTAATCAAAGTGTATGTCTGCCACCACGGGTATGGGAGAGTGTTCCACCACAACGCCAAAGGGTACAACTGCAGTCTTGTCGGGAATCGCGATTCTCACTATATCGCAGCCGGCTTTCGCAAGCTCCATTACTTGGGCAAGGGTGGCTTTCGCGTCATGTGTGTCGGTGTTTGTCATGGACTGAATGCGTACATCGGCGGCTCCTCCCAACAAGATGCCGCCGACATTTACCTCTCTCTTAAGTCTGTCTCTTTTGTACATACTGTGTTCTCCTATCGACATAAGTGCTGTCTACCTCACAAGCTTCCAGATGTCATTGAAAGTTACCAGTACCATTAATCCCAGAAGAGCAAGGAGAACAATCACGTGGATTATACCTTCAATTCTCTTATTGGTTTTTTTGCCGGTTATAATCTCAAACAGAATGAAAACTATTCTTCCTCCGTCGAGCGCCGGAATTGGCAGCATATTCATTACTGCAAGGTTAATGGCAATAAGCGCTGACAGGTACCAGAAGGTTGTCATGGACTTCTTTGCCGTGTCACTGAGTACGGCAGTTATGCCCACAGGACCGGACATTTCGTCAAGTGACACACGTCCCGATATCATGTCTCCCAATCCCATATACACAAGCCTTACAAAGTTCAGAGAGGTTTTAAGGGACTGGGAAATTTTGCTCCCCAAGGTAGCGTCCTTTGCTGACAACATGAAACCATATAAGTATGTGCTTTGTCCGTCTTCGATATACTCTTTAAGCTCGATTTTTACGTCATCAAGCTTTATTCTCTTTCCGTCACGTTTTACCTCAACGTCATAGTAGGGGGCGTTTTTTCCCCTTTCAAAGCCGATTGTGATGTCGCCTGGTTGATATACTTTATATCCGTCTACCTTTAGGATTATGTCACCTTCACGAAGACCACTTTCGCCTCCTCCGGTGAAGTGTTCAAGGAATGAGTCTATCTGCGGCGTTACAAACGCCTTTGCGGGCATGTAGAGACACAGAATTATCATGAGTCCCAAAACGAAATTCATAGCCACACCCGCCACGCATATAATAATTCTCTTCCAACCGGCGGCATTGTTGAAGGCTCTCTCGTCGTCAGAGTCTTCATCCTCACCCTCCATGGCGCATTGACCTCCGAAGGGAAGAGCGCGTATAGCGAAGTCCGTCTCGCCTATTCTCTTTTTAAACAGCACCGGTCCCAGTCCTATGGCAAACTCCAGAACCTTAACACCGCAAAGCTTTGCGGCTATCATATGTCCCGCTTCATGCACGATAATAAGAAGCGCGAAAATCAGTATTGCCAGTATGATCGTTATATCAAACACCTCCGTGGCGGCTTAAAACCTCAATTGCTGCCTCTCTTGACTCTCTGTCACAAGACAGCGCATCTTCAAGGCTGTTTATCGGGTAAATATCCGTTTTTTCAAGCACTCTTTCCACTGTATCACCTATCATTCCAAAGGAGATTTCGTCCCGTAGGAAACACTCCACCGCTGCCTCGTTAGCGCCGTTGAGGGCGGTGCACATACTGCCTCCCCACTTTGCTACCTCCTTGGCAAGCTTCAGGCTCTTGAAGGTGTCGTAATCGGGCTTCGCAAAGGTAAGGCTTCCTCTTGCGGCAAGGTCAAGTGCCGGTATAATGTATTCCGCTCGCTCGGGGTAGGTGAATGCGTACTGAATCGGGAGCCTCATGTCCGGCGTGCCCAGTTGTGCTATGACGGAATTGTCCCTAAGCTCCACCATAGAGTGTATGACGCTTTCTCTGTGGATAAGTATGTCTATCATGTCGGGACTTACATCAAACAGCCGCATAGCTTCAATAAACTCAAGCCCCTTATTCATGAGAGTGGCGCAGTCCACTGTTATCTTCTCACCCATTTCCCATGTGGGATGTTTCAAAGCATCAGCGGAAGTCATGCCGTAAACTTCCTCATATGTCTTGCCAAAGAAGGGACCTCCTGAGGCTGTGAGAATAATCTTCTTGAGTTCATCCCGTCTCCCCTCAATACACTGGAAGACGGCGGAATGCTCGCTGTCAACGGGAAGTATCTTTACTCCCCTCTCCCGAGCCTTTTTCATCACCAGATCGCCTGCACACACAAGCGTTTCCTTGTTGGCAAGGGCGATATCAGAGCCCGCTTCAATTGCCGCCAATGTGGGGCGAAGTCCCCGCATGCCTACCATGGCGGTGAGCACAATTCCGCCGGGAGCAAAGGAAGCTGCTTCAATTACGCCCTCGTCTCCGGATACAATACGGATATCATAGCCCTTGAGCAATTCTCTAAGACCGTCAGTAGCGTTTTTATCATGCACCGCGGCAAGCTTTGGCTGCAGCGCTTTGCATTGCTTGCAAAACAGCTCAAGGCTTTTTCCACCGCAGGCGAGTGCAGTGACCTCGAGCTGCATTTTGATTGCCGTATCAACCGCCTGACGTCCGACAGAGCCGGTGGATCCCAGCAGTACATATTTTCTTCTCATAGTCTTTATAACAGTTCCATAGCAATTTTGAGCATGAGCTCCACAGCCGGAGCCGTAAACAAAACACTGTCGAAGCGATCGAGAATGCCTCCGTGACCGGGCATTATTGTTCCGTAGTCTTTTATACCGAACTCACGCTTTATAAATGACAGGCTCAGGTCGCCGAACTGAGCTATCACAGAGCAGAATAGACCAATTGCTCCGAGAAGCCACATGCTTAATCCCGCGTTCCAGATTCGGTTTACGATAGCGCCATAGATGAGTATAAATACTATACAGCTCACAAGCCCTCCAACGCAGCCTTCAATTGTCTTTTTTGGGCTTATGCTCGGAGCAAACTTGTGCTTCCCAAAGAAGTAGCCCGTAAAGTATGCTCCCGTGTCGGTCATCCATGCCGTCAAAAATGGCAGCAATACAAAGAAAATACCGCCCTCCATAGAGCGTATACGCAGGATTGCTGTAAACATAACAGACAGGAATGCTGCGGCAAAGAAGCAACCAGTAATCTGGGCAAATCCTACGCTCTTTCTGTCGCTCATAGCAACGGCAAACAGCACCACAGCAAATACGAACATGTACATAAGAGCAAAGTTCACGTTTCCTCCAAAGTATACCCAGGGCACGATCAAGACTCCAAACAGCTCTGTTAAAATAAGGAGAGTTCTATTCTTTACTATTCCCGTGGAGATAAGCAGCTCGTATATAGCCAGCATAACAATCACCGCCAGCAGGATCGGCAGCACCCAAGGGGGTGAAAAATACAGCGCAAATATAAGAATCGGCAGCGCGATAAAGCTTACCACCGTGCGCAAAAGCATTTAAATCCCTCCATAACGGCGATTTCTTTTCTGATAGCTGAGAATCGCCCGGTTAATCTCTTTTTCGTCAAAATCCGGCCACAACATGTCAGTAAAATAGAATTCAGCGTAGGCAGACTGCCACAGCAGGAAGTTTGATATCCGCAGCTCTCCGCTGGGACGTATGATAAGGTCAGGATCCGGTATTCCCGCAGTGTAAAGTTCCTCCGATAATAAACTGACGTCGATGTCCTCTGGCTTTATCTCACCCAACACAGCCTTTTCAGCAAGAATTCGGGCAGCGTTTACAATTTCCGCCCTTCCTCCGTAGTTTATACACACGTTGACCTTCAGACCGCTCGTCTGAAGGGACAGTTCATCGGTTCTCTTTATTATCTCCCTCAACTCCGGAGATAACGCGCTCTGATCTCCCAGAATTTTCAGGGAAATATTATCCCTTACCATCTTTTCGCAGGCTTCAAGAAAGTATTCCTTCAAAAGACGCATAATGGCGTCAACCTCCTCCACTGGTCTTGACCAGTTTTCAGTGGAGAAGGCATAGACAGTTAGATGCTTTAAACCGATATTGTTGAGATATGTGGCAACACGGCGGAAAGTCTCGCTTCCCTCACGATGCCCTACCGTACGGGGCAGACCTCTGGAAGTAGCCCATCTTCCGTTGCCATCCATTATGATTGCGATGTGCGAGGGCAGATGAGCTAAGTCTACATCCACCCCCGCAACATTCTTTTTCCTGAATAAATGCAATCCGGTATCCCCCGATTGTAGAATTTAGACTTCGCTGAGCTCCTTTTCTTTCTTCTGACAAATGATATCTATTTCCTCGATATACTTGTCGGTAAACTCCTGTACGTCCTTTTCGGCAATGATCAGATCGTCCTCTGTCATGAGGGAATTTTTCTTCTGGTTTCTGAAGTTATCAATAGCTTCACGTCTTACATTTCTTATTGCTACCTTGCCATCTTCGCCGATCTTGTAGACCTTCTTGATGAGCTCTTTTCTTCTCTCCTCAGTAAGAGGCGGGAATACAAGCCTGATTATCTTGCCGTCGTTTGTGGGGTTAATTCCTATGTCAGATACGAGAATAGCTTTCTCTACAGCCTTAAGTATACTGCTGTCCCAGGGCTGTATGATAAGCATACGGGGCTCGGGAGAGGATATGCTGGCAACCTGTCCTATGGGTGTCTGTGTGCCATAGTATTCCACGGTTATCCTGTCAAGCACGGCGGGATTGGCTCTTCCGGCTCTGATTGTCGCAAACTCCTGGCCGATAACCTCTATGGTTTTCTGCATTTTGTTTTCATACTCTTTGTATTCGCTCTTCATTTTACTTCCCTTCCTTTTTTATTTATTCTTCGTATTCAGCGGCTGCTTACTACGAGAGTTCCTACCTTTTCACCTTTTATTGCTTCTAATATGGTCTCCGGTGTTTTTACACCAAATACCAACATTGGCATATTGTTGTCGTTTGCCATGCTTGCAGCGGTGCTGTCCATAACGCCAAGATGCTTCTCAAGGATTTCATCAAATGTTATTCTATCGTACCGTTTCGCCTCCGGGTTCTTTGCCGGGTCTGAATCATACACACCGTCGATGTTCTTTGCGAACAAAATTATCTCAGCGTTTATCTCAACCGCTCTTAGAACAGCGGCGGTGTCGGTAGACATGTATGGGCTGCCTGTTCCACATCCGAAGACAACTACTCTGCCTTTGTTCAGATGGCTTATAGCCTTAAGTCTTATGTAGGGCTCAGCAAAAGCGCTCATCTCAATGGCGGTCTGCACCCTTACATCCAGATCATGCTGCTCAAGGACATCTGCTAAAGCCAACGCATTTATCGCCGTGCCCAGCATGCCCATATGGTCGGATCTGGCTCTGTCGATTTTTCCCGCGCCGTCCTTAACGCCTCGCCATATATTGCCGCCGCCTACTACGATTCCCACCTGGACTCCGATGTCAACACACTTCTTTATGACACCGGAGAGCCTTGACAGTACTTCGAAATCGAGTCCGCTACCTTTTCCTCCAGCCAGCGCCTCACCGCTTATTTTAATTAAGACTCTCTTATATTTTGCAGTGCTCAATATAATAGGCCCCCTTCAACCATGTTTTTTCTCTTACTATCTATTATAATATAAATCTTCCCTTTTGCACAGTGGTTTTGCTAAAAAAGTTTTGTTAAATTTTAGATATTAATTCCTTATTCTCCTTGACAATTACACAAAAGGATGATATATTATACATAGATAAACGATGTATCGTTATTCAAGGTATAAAGGAGATAATATAATGTATTACATATATAAACCAATTACAATCCGCCTTGCGGTCCCTGCCGATGCGCCAGATATGGCAGAGATCCATAGGCGTTCGTGGGAAGTAGCGTATAAAGGTATTGTCCCGGATGAATATATCCAAAAACAAAGCAAGAAAAGACCCGCGTTGTGGCAGCGGATAATTACTGATGACAACAGGACTAAATATGTTATTCAAAAAGACGGTAAAACTGTCGGTTTTATTTGTGTTGTTCCTACGACACAGGACGATGATAAAACTGACGATGTTTGTGAATTGGAAGGCATTTATCTGCATCCAGATTTTTATCGTCAGGGAATCGGAACCCGAGCAATGGAATTTGCCCTCGACAAAGCATATGGGTGGAATAAGTCTTTTATGACTCTGTGGGTTTTTTCCGAAAACATAAATGCCATAAGATTTTACGAAAATCTTGGGTTTGCACCTGACGGCAAAACAAAGACATATGATATGGGCAAAGTAATAGATTGCATCAGAATGCGAAAGGAATTAATGAGATGAGCAGAAATCAAAAACTATCAAAGGAGCTTGTTAGAGGTACCACATCCCTTATTGTGCTTAGTGTTCTCCGGCGGGAGGATCTCTACGGGTATCAGATAATACGGACACTGGAAACACTGTCCGAGGATGTATTTTCGTTAAACGAAGGCACCCTGTACCCCATTCTCCATTCCCTTGAGAAAGAAGGATATCTCACCTGCCGCTGGGAAGAAACAGATTCCGCCAGAAAGCGCAAGTATTACCATATAACCGAGAAGGGTATACGCGAGCTTGAGCGCCAAAAGGCGCAGTGGGAGGTTTATCAGGGGGCTGTAAGCAAGATTCTGGGAGGTGCCGGCCATGCATTCGCCTGAGAAAGACCGTTTTCTTTCCCTTGTGTGCTCAGATATACCGGGAATAAAGAGCAGAGCTGAGGTATACGCAGAGCTTGAGGGTCATATTGATGACAAAACCA
>JAAZBA010000337.1 GCA_012514045.1 Clostridiales bacterium
CGGTGCCATGGTCAATAAAGAAACTCTTGCCAATTTTGGCTCCGGGGTTTATGTCTATGCCTGTCTCCTGATGGGCGAATTCGCTCATGATGCGGGGAATGACCGGCACATGCTCACTGTAGAGGATGTGGGCGATTCTGTGCACGGTGATGGCGTTTATATAGGGATAGGAGAGGAGGATTTCTTCTCTGAAGCGAACCGCGGGATCTCCGTCGTAAGCAGCCTGAATGTCAAGAGACAGAAGGTCGCGTATCTCTGGCAGAGAGCCGATCAGCTTCGCCGTGACCTCCGCCGCTTTGTTGGCGCATTCCCTGCACTCCGCGTGATCTTTGTCCTCTCTGCGGCACTCGTTATAAAAGGCCTGTTCGATGAGCGGCGCCAGCAGCATGGAAGCACAGCGCAGCTCGTTGCCTATAAATATCTCCATATGATACTGGTCTATGGGATTTTCATCATAGACACCTGGGAACAGCGCGCTGCGAAGAGCCTTTATGACATCGTATACCTGTTTCTTACCGGCGCTGCCTATGGAACGCTCCTTGCGGGTAAATTCCATGTTGGCGCTGTGAAGCTCGGACACCACTCCCGGCAGAGAGGTGTCAAGCCAATTATTTAAATCCATACTCCTGTCTCCTATACGCCGTACTCGTCCAGCAGGCGGTGCTTGATGTCCCACAAAGGCTGGGACAGATCCACATAGTATATGTGAGGATTTTCAAATCTAGTAACCTCCGGCCAAAGCGTTTCTATCTGCTCCGCGCAGTAGGACTGGATGTCCTCGATTTTCGGAGATTCATAGACTTTTACGCCCCGGCTTATTATCTGCACCGGGAGCTGCCGGGCAACAAAGCTTGTGAGAGTTTTTTTCTTCCATGTATGATGGGGATCGAATATAAGGTAAGGCTTTGTATCGTCAATAATCTCGTTGTGGAGCGTTACAACGTCGGCAATAGCCTTGCCGGATTTGCTGTAGAGTCTCCACAGGGATTTGAATGCGGGGGTAGTGATTTTTCCCACGTTTTCGCTGAGCTTCAGTTTCGGATATTCCACACCGTCCCTGAAAACAGCCGCAAGCTTGTAAACACCTCCGAAAACCGGCTCGGAGCGGGATGTAATTAGCCTCTCACCTACGCCGAAGATGTCAATGGGAGCTCCTTGGTTGAGAAGATCCTTAATGAGATACTCGTCGAGGGCGTTGGAGGCGACAATTTTGCAGTCGGGATAACCTTCTTCGTCCAGGACACGACGAACCTCCGTGGACAGATATGCCAGGTCTCCGGAGTCGATTCTGACACCTTTGGGACGATGTCCCATTGGTTCAAGTACCTCACGGAATGTTCTCAAGGCATTGGGCAGACCGGAGCGTAGCACATTGTATGTGTCTATAAGCAGAGTGCAGTTATCGGGATAGCACTCTGCGTAGGCTTTGAAGGCTTCATACTCGGAATCGAACATCATTATCCAGCTGTGAGCCATTGTGCCCACCGCGGGAATCCTGTAATCCCTGTCCGCCATAACGTTTGCGGTGGCTTTGCTGCCTCCGATAAATGAAGCTCTTGCTCCCAGTGTGGCGCCGTCATAACCCTGAGCGCGTCTTGAGCCGAACTCCATTATAGTGCGGCCTTTTGCGGCACGGCAGATCCTGTTAGCCTTTGTAGCAATGAGACTCTGATGGTTTATGGTCAGAAGCACCATCGTTTCAATGAACTGAGCCTGAATAATGGGACCTTTTACGGTTATAATTGGCTCGCCGGGGAATATGGGAGTGCCTTCGGGGACAGCCCATATATCACACTCGAACTTAAAATCTGCAAGATATGACAAAAACTCCTCGCTAAAGCCTCCCTTGGCGCGGAGATAGTCTATGTCCTCCTTCTCAAATCGGAGGTTTTCAATATACTCAATAAGCTGCTCTACTCCGGCCATTATGGCGAAGCCGCCTCCGTCCGGGACGGAGCGGAAGAACATATCGAAACAGGCCTCCGTATCGAGAAAACCTTTTTCAAAATATCCGTTTGCCATTGTAAGCTCGTAGAAGTCAGTCAGCATTGTATTGTTGACTCTTGTTTGCATAGTAGTCCCACTCCTAAAATATAAGACCGCTCCGGATACCTTTTAAGCAATCCAGAGCGGGTTGCATGGTGATTTACTTTATTATAATGCCGCCATCATCGGGAGAGATACCGCCGGCATTTGTTTCGTCCACATCGATATGCATTGCAAGATCATAATTTTTGCTTACGCGGCAGACAACATCGCCGAATACGAGAGGTCTTGAGCCGTCTATCTTAACGCTGACAATGTCCTTGTCATTTACGCCGAACTCGGCGGCTTGCTCCTCGTTGAAGTGGATGTGACGCTTGGCGCAGATAACACCCTCTTCGATTGTTACGGAGCCGTTGGGGCCGATAAGCTCGCAGCCGCCTGAGCCGGCGATGTCGCCGCTCTCGCGAACCGGAGCCGTAACGCCTATTTGACGGGCATCGGTAAGAGTGATTTCAACCTGTGTGGCAGAACGGATAGGACCGAGGATAGATATGCCGGGGAACTCACTCCTGGCGCCC